>CAIPQY010000428.1 GCA_903867275.1 uncultured bacterium
CCTTGTTCTGATCCTCGGGCTTCGCCTGCTTGGGTTCCGGCTTGTTCTGCTGGGCCTGGTCGGGCTTCTGCTGATCCTTGTTCTGCTGCTGTTGTTGCTGCTGCTTGGAATCCTGCTTCGGCTGATCGGCTTGGTTCGGCTTCGGCTGATCCTTCTTCTGCTGGTCCTGGCCGGCTTGGTCCTGCTGATCCCTCTGTTGGGAATCCTTCTGGTCCTGCTGCTTGGAATCCTGCTTTGAAGCGGATTGCTGATCCTGGCCTTGGGACTGCTGCTGCTGCTGATCCTTCTGTTGCTGTTGATCTTGCTTCTGCTGATTCTGCTGCTGATCCTGCTGCTTGTCCTGCTTCTGTTGTTGCTGGTCTTGGGACCGCTGCTGATCCTGCTTCTGCTGCTGGTCCTTCTTCTGATCCTGCTTCTGTTGCTGATCCTTGTTCTGCTGTTGCTGCTGCTGTTGATCCTGAAGCTTCTTCAGTTCCTTCATCAGCTTCAGCGATGTTTCGGCATTGGCAGCGCTGTCCTCGTCGCTTGGATTCGCGGCCGAGGCATCCTTGAAGTGCGTGAACGCTTGCTCCACCTGCTGGAGTGCCTTCTGCAATTCCTCGGGTGGAATCTGCGGGGCTTGCGGTGCGCCGGCGGGGGGCTTGCCGCTGTCCGGAGCCTTGGGCAGGTTCTTCATCGCATCGGCGTAGATGGCGTTGCCCTGGTTGTACATGCTTCGCGCGGCCAGATCGGCGCTGGTGTTCTGGCCGCTCTCCTGGAACAGCTTGCGCGCTGCGGCGAAGTCGCCTTGCTGGAACTTGGCGACGCCCAGGTTGTACGCGACTTCCTTCGAGTCGGGACGCATGGCCAGCGCTTGCTGCAGATTGTCCGCGGCGGCCTTCCAGTCCTGCGCACGCATGGCGGCGTTGGCGGCGTTCACGGTGCGTCGATACGCGGCCGGATCGAATGGTGCGGGCGTGGTCACGCCGTCCGACATCGGAGCGGGTGCTTCGTCGGGCACATCCTTTGAAGCCGGCGGCGCGAGCAGCGCATCCGGCACGCGGAGCGCCGGCGCGCCCTTGGAGGCAGGTTCGGCTGGCGGCGTCGCGCCCTGCATGGCGAACACCTGCGAGGCGATCGAGAGGCACGCGATCGTGATGAGACACGGTCGATTCATGCTGCACCTGCCTTCACGCGTCGGCGATCCGTGATCAGGCTCTCCACCACCAGCAGCACCAGTGCCGCCGCAGCGAACCACTGGAAGCGCGGCGTCTGACGCTTCACCAGGCTGGACTCCTGATCGATGCGATCGAGGTTGCCCAGCGAATCGCGGTACACCGCGGCCATGTCCAGCTGCGCCGTGCCGGCGGGCACGAACGCGCCGCCGCCCGCCTGCGCGATGTCGCGCATGGTGTCGGGGTTCATCTTCGACCACACCTCCTGGCCATCGTGCACCAGGTAGCGGCGCTGACCGTCGGCGCCCGTGACGGGAATGCGCGCGCCATCGCGCGAATCGCCGATGGCCACGGTGAAGGTGCGCACGCCGAGTGACTCGAAGGCCTCCTTCGCCGCGTCCGCGGGATTGCTGTCCATGTCCTCGCCGTCGCTGAGCACGATGATGGCCTTCGCACCCTTGTCGCCTGCGGGGAAGCTGTTCGCGGCCATGCGGATGGCTTCGCCCAGCATGCTGCCGCCGCGCGCAGCGGCCTTGGGCTCCAGGTTCTGCACCGCCTGACGGAAGGCCGCGTAGTTCAGCGTGAGCGGCGTGCGCATGGCGGGCGCGCCCGCGAAGTCGACCAGCCCCACGCGATCGCCCTCCAGCGCCTCGCTGGCATCCAGCGCGAACTGCTTCGCGCGCTCCAGGCGGTTGGGCGTGGCGTCGCTCGCCAGCATGCTGCGGCTCACGTCCATGACGAAGATCACGTCCAGTCCGTTGCGCTGCACCTGCTCGACCTGCATGCCCCATCGCGGATCCATCAGACCCAGCGTGAGCGTGGCGAGCGCGATCGCGGCAATGCCGGCGCGGACCCATGCGCGGGACAGGTCAAGCGAGGGAGCCAGCCGCACCAGCAGCGGATGTTCCGCCACCAGACGCAGCAGGCGCGCGCGGCGGCGCAGTCCCAGCACCATGAGCGCCACGACGCCGGCCACCAGCCACAGCCATGACGCCGCGTAGGGTTGCGCGAACTGGAAGCTGGAGAGGTTCACGGCAGGGTCCTCCAGCGCGAGTGCGACAGCAGCGCCTCAAGCAACAGCAGGCCCATGGCCAGCGTGAGGATGGGCGGCACGAAGAAGCCGCCCAGGCGGAAGCTCTCCACCGACAGATCCTTGGCCTGCACCGTGCGCTTCTGCTCGGTCACGGTCTTCTCCAGTTCGTCGATCTTGGCGTAGATGCTGTCCAGACTCCGCGAGTCGGTGGCGCGGAAGTACTGGCCGCCGGTGATCTCGGCTATCTTGCGCAGCAGGTCTTCGTCGATGGTGACGGGCTGGCGCACCATCTGCATGCCGAAGGGCGTCTTCACGGGCATGGGTGCCATGCCGCGCGTGCCCATGCCGATGGTGTACAGCTTGATGCCGAGGCTCTTGCACAGTTCGGCCGCGGTGGTGGGGTCGATGTCGCCCGCGTTGTTCTCGCCGTCGGTCAGCAGCACCAGCACGCGGCTCTTGATCCGCCTGGACAGTTCGCCGCGCTGTTCGGTGGCATCACGGAGTTTCTCGGCGCCAAGGGCCACGCCGTCGCCGATCGCGGTGCCATCATCGCCCGATCCGGGCTCGGCCGGCGCCAGGTCCTTCATGCCCGCGAGCAGCCATTCGTGATCCAGCGTCATGGGGCTGATCGAGTCGGCGTAACGGGCGAAGGTGACCAGACCCACCAGATCGTCCTTGCGGCCAGCCAGCTCGCCGCCGCCATCCACGAAGCGATCCACGACATCCTTCAGCGCGTCGAGACGGTTCACCGCGCGGCCGTTGCGCTCGAAATCCATCGCCAGCATGCTGCTGGAGCGATCCACCACCAACTGGATGGCCACGCCCTCGGTCAGGGTGCGGGTCTGCTCGTTCAGGCGAACTGGACGCGCGATGCACACCACCAGCAGCGCAAGCGCCAGGGCACGCACGGCAAACGGCAGCCAGCGCAGGCGTGCCGCGGCGCCCGCACCGGCGGTCCGTGCGCGTTGCACCGCACTGAAGCGCAGCGTGGGGCGCTTTCGCCACAGTCGCCAGAAGCCGAGCAAGGCCACGGGCAGCAGCAGCAAGAGCCATGGGTCCTGGAAGGTGTACGTGTTCACCGCGTGCTCTCCTGGCCCTGATGCGGTGTGGCAGGCGCGTCCGTGAGTTCATCCGCGCCGGCAGCGGGGGTGCTTTCGCGCACGAAGCCGCGCGCCGCATCCAGGCCACGCTCGCATTCGGCGGGCCCGGGACGCTGTGCCGCGAACTTCACCATGTCCGCGGCGCGCAGGAAGGCCGCCAGCATGCGCTGATGATCGTCCTGGATCGATGGGTGGAAGCGCGCGGCCTGCAGGAATTCCTTCGTGGTCTGCTCCGGCGCCTTGATGCCGAAACGACCCTCCACGTAGCGGCGCACGGTGTCGGACAGCAGCACATAGAAGTCGAGCACCATGCCCTTCTGGGGCAACTGCTGGGCAGCCAGCGCATCGAGTTCGCGCATGGCGCGCACATGCACCGGTTCAAGCGGCGCGACACGCGAGGTCCGGCCCTTCCACCAGCTGAAGCCCAGCCAGCCGAGCAGGCCGGCAAGCACCGCGAAGCCCAGGATCCACGGCCAGCGTGCCTCGAGCGGAATGTCAACGGTGCCCTTCACGTCGCGGATGTTCGAGGGGTCGTAGCCGTCGGCCAGCAGCGATGACACGTTGATCGGCAGAGCGGGGCTGGCGAGTGGCGTCTCCTTGCCATCCGCACCGCGCAGCGTGAACGTGAGGCTGGGCACGCTCTGCTCGCCGCTTTCGAAGGTGACCAGCGTCAGGCGCTCGGTGAGGCGGTTGGGCAGTTCCTTGGTCGCGGGCAGCGATTCGGCCTTGCGGACATCCCACACGCCGAGCGGGCTCTTGATCGCAGGCACCATCACGCTGACATCGGCTGGGCGGTCCACCGTGATGTCCACCACCACGGGTTGGCCGGTGCGGATGGTGGCGTCGCGGGCCGACATGATCAGCGTCGCTCCGCCGGCCTGCGTGGACA
>CAIPQY010000429.1 GCA_903867275.1 uncultured bacterium
GCGTCGTAGTTCACGCGGGGGTTGCTGAAGTAGTCGATGCGGTTGCCTGGCGCATAGGCCATGATCGTGCGGAACTGCGATCCGCTCTGGCCATTGAACCGCCAACCCAGGCTGTAGCTCCACAGTCCGCCGCCGGTGCAGCCTCCGCCATCACCCGACGCGTGACAGCAGCCCATGTTGTGACCGAGTTCGTGCGCCAGCGTCTGGTTGGAGAGGCAGCCGAGCGCCGTCACGCTGAAGGGAATGTCCTGCGATTCGGGCCCGTTGCTGTACATCAGGTACGCGATGCCGCAGTATTCGCCGTCCACGCGCACCATCGCCACCATGTCGGCACCGATGGTGTCTCGCAACGCGTGCACCCAGTCGAGTTGACCGTCGTTGGAGGCCGCGAGTCGCCCAAGGTCGGTCCCGAAGTCGCTGCTCACGTAATCGGTCTCGGTCTGCATCAGCAGGTTCAGGCGCGCGTTGATGCGGCTGTTGCCGTAGCTCGCGTTGGCAGCCGCGATGGCGGCGGTGATCTGTCCTTCGATGGCGGACTTGCCGCCGGCCGTTGTTCGCGCGGCAGCGGTGTACACCACCAGCACGTCGATGGGTCGTCCGGTGTCGCACGCAGCCAGCATGCCGGCGTCGACCAGTCCGCCTTCATGCGCATGCACCAGTGCCTCGGCGGATGCACGCGAGGGAATCTCGGCGCAGGGCGGCAGGCGGTCGACATCGACCAGTTCCAGCCTGGACCCGGTCTCCGCCGCGATGATGCGCCAGCGACGGCCATCATCGCCACGCAGGAAACCGCTCATCGATTCACCGGCGCCACGCCACGCCAGCACGCCGCCGCCCGCTTCAGGCGCGTCGCCGGCCAGCGTGGCCGTGGACCAACCATCGTCGGTGCTTCGCATGTCGATGATCGCGAGCCGCTCGCATCCAGGGGGCGTGAGCGGTGCAGGCAGTGGGGCGCCGATCACCGTTTCCGTCTGCAGCGCGATCTGTTCCTCCGCCACCACGCGGGTCGACGCGGGGGCAGTCTGCGCCCAGGCCATGCCGCACGACATGGACACGATCAGGGATTCAATGGCAAGGATGGAACGCTGGCGCATGGGTCAGACACCGTACCGCCGGAATCAGCCTGTTCCAAGTGAATTCCGCGTGTTTGAAGGCGGTTCCAGCGAACTTTTGCGCCGAGGCGCGCCGCGACGGGGCTGCAGGCTCTCACAACCCCTGCGCGACGGCGAACTGCTGCCAGCGCCATGCATCGCGGCACATGTCATCCACTGATCGTTCGGTCTTCCAGCCAAGCCGCTGCAGAGCGAGCGAGGGGTCGGCGAAGCAGGAGGCCACGTCGCCCGCGCGCCGATCCTTCATGACGAAGGGAACGCGCACGCCGTTCACGCGCTCGAAGGCATTCACCAGTTCCAGCACGCTGGTGCCTCGACCGGTTCCCAGATTGATCGCCTCGCACGCCATGGTGTCGAGCCGTTCCACGGCGCGAACATGACCGAGCGCCAGGTCCACGACATGGATGTAGTCGCGCACGCCGGTGCCGTCCGGCGTTGGATAGTCGCTTCCCCACACGCTGAGTTCCTTCGCACGGCCCGCCGCGACCTTCAGCACGAAGGGCATCAGGTTGTTCGGCATGCCGTGTGGATCCTCGCCGATGGTGCCGCTTTCATGCGCGCCCACCGGATTGAAGTAGCGCAGCATGCAGATGTGCCATCGATCGCTGGCCTGGCGCAGGTCGCGCAGGATGCCCTCGATCACCAGCTTGGTCTGGCCGTAGGGATTCGTGGTGGAAAGCGGGTGCGACTCGTCCACTGGCAGTTGCTTCGGCACGCCGTACACGGTGGCGGACGAGCTGAACACGATCGAGCGCACATCGCAGGCATCCATGGCCTCGAGCAGTCGCAGCGTGCCCACCACGTTGTTGTCGTAGTAGGCGAGCGGCATGGACACCGACTCGCCAACCGCCTTCAGGCCGGCGAGATGGATGACCGAGCGAACCTTGAAATCGCGCAGCGTGCGGCGCACCACGTCGCCGTCGCGGATGTCGCCCTGCACGAAGTCGACGGGTCTGCCGATGATGCGACCCACGCGCTCCATCACGCTGGGCTTGCTGTTGCACAGGTTGTCCAGCACCACGGGCCGGTGGCCGGCCTTCGCGAGTTCCACGCAGATGTGACTGCCGATGAAGCCGGCGCCGCCGGTGAGCAGGATGGTGTCAGGCATGGCTTGGTCCTTGCGGGGTGCTCATGTGGTGCCGAGCGAGCGATACCACTCGATCGTGCGTCGCAGGCCTTCCTCGAAACCCACCTGTGCGCGCCAGTTCAGGCGCTGGGCGGCGCGCCGCGTATCCAGGCACCGTCGTGGCTGGCCATCCGGCTTGCTCGCATCCCAGGCGATCTCGCCCTTGAAGTCGCACAGGCGCGCGATCAGCGTGACCAGATCCCGGATGGTGATCTCGCTGCCGGTGCCCAGGTTCACCGGCTCGGGTTCGTTCATCACTTCCGCGGCGCGCACCACGCCGTCCGCCGCGTCGTCCACGTACAGAAACTCGCGGCTCGCCGCACCGGTGCCCCAGCAGGTGATGCGATCAAGTCCGGCGCGCTGCGCCTCGATGCACTTGCGGATGAGGGCCGGAATCACGTGCGAGGTGTGCAGGTCGAAGTTGTCCCATGGACCGTACAGGTTCACCGGCAGCACATAGGCGCTCTTCAATCCGTACTGCCTTCGGTAACCATCCAGCATCACCATGGCGGCCTTCTTGGCGATGCCGTAGGGCGCATTGGTCTCCTCGGGGTAGCCGTTCCAGAGGTCTTCCTCCCTGAACGGCACCGGCGTGAACTTGGGATAGGCGCAGATGGTTCCGGCCTGCACGAACTTCTCGACGCCATGCACGCGCGCTCCCTCGATCAGGTGCAGGGCCATGGCCATGTTGGCGTAGAAGAAGCGGCCCGGGTTCGCCATGTTGGCGCCGATGCCACCCACCTCGGCCGCCAGGTGCACCACCACCTGCGGCCGCATGTGCTCGTACATGCGCTGCACCTGCAACGCGTCGGTCAGGTCGAACTCGGCGTGGCGAGGCACCAGCACGTCCGCGGCACCCAACGCGCGCAGCCGTTCACACACGGCTCGGCCAAGAAAGCCGGCACCACCGGTAACCACGATTCGCTTGCCCAACAATGAGGAGTTCATGGTTCGCGGCAAAGGTATCCGCCGAGGATTTGGCGTGGCGCCCGCGCGGATTCGCTACGCTTGCGCAACCTCATGAGGACTTTCCAATGAAGAAGGCGCTGGTCACGGGCATCACGGGTCAGGACGGCAGCTACCTCGCCGAATTCCTGCTTGGCAAGGGCTACGAGGTGCACGGCATCGTGCGTCGAAGCAGCACCTTCAACACGGATCGCATCGACCACCTGTACAAGGACCCGCACGAGAAGGGCGCCCGCCTGAAGCTGCACTACGGCGACCTGTCCGAC
>CAIPQY010000430.1 GCA_903867275.1 uncultured bacterium
CGCCAGATCGTTCATGGCGCGCACGGTGTGCGACGACGCGCGGCCGTCGATGCGTTCGTGCAACTGCAGGCTTTCGCGCATGGGCGCCTCGCCTTCGGCCGCACGACCGAGCGCCTGCAGGCACAGCGCGCGCTGGTGCTGCACCTCGGCCACCACCGACGCGTCACCCACGCTCGAACCCCGCATGAGTTCCAGCGACTTGTCGAGCAGCGGCAGCGCCTCGGCGGCCAGCCCCAGCTGCAGGCGCGTGGAACCGATCGCCAGCGACACGCGCGCCGCCTGCAGCGACTGCCCCGCGAAGGCGCCATCGCGCAGCTTCTTCGCCGCCGCATCCAGCGCATCGCGCACGCGGATGTCCTGCTGCCCCTCGGGCTTCCACGGATCGGCCGAACCCAGCGTTTCCACAAGGAAGTCGGTCACCGCACGCGAGGCCAGCGCCTCGTCGCGCGCGCGCCAGGCGCTGATCAGGCTGATGATGGTGGCGGCCACCAACGCGATGGCCGTGACCACGCCCGCCGCCACCGCGAGTCGATGCCGACCCACGAAACGACGCGTGCGGTAGCCCAGGCTTGCGGGCCGCGCCATCACCGGACGACCGTCGAGGTGGCGATCGATGTCCTCGATGAGTTCGGCAACGCCGGCGTAACGGCGGTGCGGCTCCTCTTCCATGCAGCGACCCACGATCGCGTCCAGATCGTTCTGCAGCGCCTGCATGAGCGATTCGGGCGCCAGACCGCGGCGTTCGGCGGCTTCGCTGGCCTGCGGGCGATCGGCGTGCAGCCACCGCTGATAGCGCAGCGATGGGCGCAGGAAGCGCGCGGGCTCCACCAATCCGTTCGCACCGCGCACGGGCTCGCGATCAAGCGGACGCGCACCGGCCAGCAACTCTCCAAGGATCACGCCGAGCGCCCACACATCGCTGCGCACCTCGGCCTGACCGGCGGCCTGCTCGGGCGCCATGTAGGCGGGCGTGCCAACCAGCGCCTCACCCATGGTGGCAAGGCTGGTCAGCGGATCGGCGCCTTCCACAGCCTTGGCGATGCCGAAGTCGATCACGCGCGGCTGCACCACATCGCCCTCGACGCCCACGAGCATGTTGGCGGGCTTCAGGTCACGATGGATCACGCCCTTCTGGTGCGCGTGCAGCACACCCTCGGCGGCGCGACGGAACAGACGCAGGCGTTCGCGAAGACCCAGACGCTCCAGATCGGCGTGCGCCGTGATGGGCACACCTGCCACCAGCGGCATGGCGAACCATGGGCGGCCATCTTCGGCAAGGCCGCTCTCGAACACCGTGGCCACGGCCGGGTGATCCATCAGCGCCAGCGCCTGCTGCTCGCCACGGAAGCGCGCCAGCACGCTGCGGCTGTCCATGCCGCGCTTGAGCAGTTTCACCGCGGCCAGGCGCTTCACGGGTTCGCGCTGCGCACCCAGCAGCACCACGCCGAAGCCGCCCTCGCCCAGTTCACCGATCACCTCGAAGGGGCCCAGACGCGCAGGCAGCTGTTCATCCTGCGGCGAGGCCGGACGCGATCGCGCCGCGGCCGCTGCGCTGCTGAACAGCACATGCAGCGTCGACGCTTCCTTCTCGAATCCGCTCGACTCCAGACGCTGCAGCAGTTGCTCGACATCCAGTGGCATGGAACCCCCTTCTCGGATCAG
>CAIPQY010000431.1 GCA_903867275.1 uncultured bacterium
CCGCCCATCACGCCATCGAGGACCGTCTGCCACCCCTTGGTGCCACCTTCAAGCTCAAGGTTGGGTTCGCCTGCACGCGTCGAACGGCTGGGTTCCGCGAAGGCGCAGGGAACGCCGGCGATGAGGGCGAGGAGAAATGCAAGGAAGCGGGAAGAATTCGGCATGGGTCTGAGCATGGACAATCGGGGTGGCCGGACCGGAAACAGGATGGACGCCACGAGCGTGGCGCTCCGAGATGCACGCGAGAACGAGGCTTCGCTCAAAGTTGGCCGCTGGATGAGGCAACTGCCCAGAACGCCTCGATGGGTCGTGGCATTCCCAAAGGCTTGCGACGGGCCGGGCCGCCATGCGCCAACCCTCGTCGATTCCGCAGCATTGGAAATTGGCACGCAAACGGCATACCTTTGCGGACCCTTCGTCATTCATCCACAGGAAGCAGACCATGAGCACCGCCGCCCCCAGCAAGTGCCCCTTCGCGGGCAGTTTCGTGAAGAACCCATCCGAAGGCGCCACCAACCGCGTGTGGTGGCCGAACCAGATCGACCTCACGCCGCTGCATCGCAACTCGCCCAAGAGCGATCCCATGCACGGCGGCTTCGACTACCGCACGGCGTTCAAGTCGCTCGACCTGGGTGCCGTGCGCAAGGACCTGCGCGCGCTCATGACCGACTCGCAGCCCTGGTGGCCCGCCGACTGGGGTCACTACGGCCCACTGTTCATCCGCATGGCCTGGCACAGCGCCGGCACCTATCGCACCAGCGATGGTCGCGGCGGCGGCGGCTCGGGCATGCAGCGTTTCGCGCCGCTGAACAGCTGGCCCGACAACGCCAACCTGGACAAGGCGCGTCGCCTGCTGTGGCCGATCAAGCGCAAGTACGGCAGCAAGCTCTCGTGGGGCGACCTCATGATCCTCGCGGGCAACGAGGCGATGGAATCGATGGGCTTCCGCACCTTCGGTTTCGGCGGCGGCCGCACCGACCTGTGGGAACCGGACACCACCTACTGGGGCAGCGAGCGCCAATGGCTGGCCGATCAGCGCTACGAGGGTGACCGTGAGCTGGAGAATCCGCTCGCCGCGGTGCAGATGGGTCTGATCTACGTGAACCCCGAAGGCCCCAACGGCAAGCCCGATCCGCTCGCCTCGGCGCGCGACATCCGCGAAACCTTCGCGCGCATGGCCATGAACGACGAGGAGACCGTGGCGCTGATCGCGGGCGGCCACACCTTCGGCAAGACGCACGGCGCGGCCGATCCGAGCAAGCATGTGGGTCGCGAGCCCGAAGGCGCGGCGCTGCAGGAAATGGGCCTTGGCTGGAAGAACAGCTTCGGCACCGGCAACGGCGCCAGCACCATCACCAGCGGCCTCGAAGGCGCCTGGACGCCGAACCCCACCACCTGGGACAACGGCTACTTCGACACGCTTTTCCGCTACGAGTGGAAGCTGACCAAGAGCCCCGGTGGCGCACATCAATGGGTGCCCACCGAGGCATCGGCGCACACCGCCGTGGCCGACGCGCATGACGCCACCAAGCGTCACCCGCCCGTGATGCTCACCACCGATCTGGCGCTGCGCATGGATCCGGCCTACGAGAAGGTTTCGCGACGCTTCCACAAGGATCAGGCCGCCTTCGCAGACGCCTTCGCGCGCGCGTGGTTCAAGCTGACGCACCGCGACATGGGCCCGAAGTCGCGCTACCTGGGGCCGCTGGTTCCCGCCGAAGCGCTGATCTGGCAGGACCCGGTGCCGGCTGCAACGCATGCACCGCTGAGTGCGCAGGACATCGCGGCGCTGAAGACCAAGGTGCTTGCGAGCGGTCTCACCGTGTCGCAGCTGGTCACCACCGCATGGGCCTCGGCCAGCACCTTCCGCGGCACCGACAAGCGTGGCGGCGCCAACGGCGCTCGCATTCGTCTGGCTCCGCAGAAGGATTGGGCGGCCAACAACCCCGCGGCGCTGGCGATCGTGCTGAAGGCGCTGGAGGCGATCCAGAAGGAGTTCAACGCGGCCGGCGGAACCAAGCAGGTTTCGCTCGCCGACCTCATCGTGCTGGCCGGTTGCGCAGCGGTTGAGAAGGCCGCGAAGGACGCGGGCGTTTCGGTCACCGTGCCGTTCACGCCGGGTCGCACCGATGCCACGGCCGAGCACACCGATGTGGAGTCGTTCAAGGTGCTGCAGCCGGTGGCCGATGGCTTCCGCAACTATCTGGCGCACAGCATGGGCACCCGCGCCGAGCACCTGCTGGTGGACAAGGCCGACCTGCTCACGCTGACCGCGCCCGAGATGACGGTGCTGGCGGGTGGCCTGCGCGTGCTGAGCGCCAACTTCGACGGCTCCAGCCTGGGCGTGTTCACCAAGACGCCGGGTCGCCTCACGAACGACTTCTTCGTGAACGTGCTCGACATCGGCACGGAGTGGACGCCGGTGAGCGCCGACGAGGAGATCTTCAACGGACGCGACCGTGCCACGGGCCAGGCGAAGTTCACGGCCAGCCGCGTGGATCTGGTGTTCGGCAGCAACTCGCAGTTGCGCGCGCTGTCCGAGGTGTACGCCAGCGACGACGCCAAGGAGAAGTTCGTGCACGACTTCGTGGCGGCGTGGCACAAGGTGATGATGCTCGACCGGTTCGACGTGGCCTGACCGGTTTTCACGCCGGTCATTTCGCGCTTCACGCGCCAGTCGCGGCACCCCAGCGTGCGCGATATGCGCCGTCTTCGTCGTATCGCTGCGCCTGCGCACGCACATCGAAGATGCGGTTGCGCGGATCGTTGCCGACACCCGCCACGTACTGCCAGTTGCCCCAGTTCGGGCCCACATCGAAGTCGATCAGCTGGCTCTCGAACCACGCGGCACCCCATCGCCAGTCGATGCCCTCGCTGCGTGCGAGCCAGCTCGCCACGTTCTGACGCGCGCGATTCGACAGCTGCCCGGTCGCGGCAAGCTCGCGCATGCTGGCGTCGATGAACGGCTCTCCCGTGCGGCCCTCGCACCAGCGCAGAAACGCCTCGCGATCCTGCGCGCCGCACGGCGTGCGACCAAGCACACCCGATGCCTTGAAGGCCCGCCCCTGCCAGCGACGCACCCAGAAGTGGAAGTAGTCGCGCCACAGCAGCTCGAAGAACAGCCAGTAGGTCGAGTCATTGGCGACCCGCTCGGCCTCATAGCGGCGGATCTCGGCCGCCACCTCGCGTGGCGAGAGCGTGCCAAGCGCAAGCCACGACGAGAGCCGCGACGAGAAGTCGGCCCCAACCAGTCCGTCGCGGGTCTGCTTGTATCGCGCGATGCAGTCGGTCTCCCAGAACCAGCGCTGCATGCGCGCCAGACCATGCGAGCGTCCGCCATGCACGGTGAATGAGGCGCGTGGATCCGTGATGACAACGGCCTCGCGAGCCTCCATCAGATCGGCTGTCGCCATGGTGGCATTCGAAGACGCCTCCGCCTCGGCGCGCAGGCCCTCGGCAAGCGAAGCCAGCGCCGGCACGGCAAGCAGCGCGCGCACACGACAGGACTTCTCGACCAGACGCCTGAAGTTCGAGAAGACCTCCGGCAGGTGGTCGATCGCGAAAGGCAGATCATCCACGGCGATCATGGTGGTCTCGTCGTGCACTAGCAGTTTCACGCCCGCAGCGGCCAGTGCCCGCTCGGTCATCTCGTTCTCTCGCCGTTCATCAAACGCCAGGCACGGTGCGGTGTGCACCTGCCGCACGCCCAGCTGGGCGGCGAGCGCCGGCACGCACTCCCACGGATCACCGCGCACAACGAACAGCGCCGAACCGTGCGATCGCCACGTCTCGCGAAGCTCCTCGATCGCCTGCAGCAAATGCCCCATGCGGCGCGGGCTCGCGCGAACCACGCCCGGAGGCGCCCCCAACTGCGCCGCGCGGTCCGCGGCCCGCGAGTCAACCGTGCTGGCGGTACGCCGAGACAGCAAGGCCTGCGCGTGCGGTTCAACAGGAAGAACAACCACACCGGCCACGGATCCCCCCGCTGCGGCTGCGGCGCCCGTCACGGCGCCGTTGTCGGCAAGACGCAGGTCGGTGCGATGCCAGACGAGAGCGGTCGGTGTCGTGTCGTGGGTCATCGGCGCGTACGGTAGCCGCGTGCGCTGGTCGACATCGCATCGCGCCCCGGATGCGTCGATCCCTGCGCGGCCATGGCAAGCACCAGTGACCACCACAGTGCACACCGTGCAGACACTCGGCCATCTCGAGATTTCGCGAAATCGGGCAGAGATCGCGACAATCCGTTTCGATCTCGCTCTAGCGTCCAAGCATGGACGTTCAAATCTGCGACTTCGCACCCGCCGATGTCGGCGCCGCCGTCCAGCTTCTCGAGCGCCTCAGGTCTCTCCCGGACAGCGCGCCGATCGAGATCGCGCAGTTCATCGCGGACATCAATGATGGCGCGATCGCGGTGGTCGCCCTTGCAGGTGGCACGCTGGTCGGCGTGGCCAGTGCCCGTGTCGCCGGCGACAGGGCCTGGACGCAGATGGTGGCCATCGATCCCGCCTGGCGACGGCGCGGCATCGGATCCGCGCTCGCACGGCGTCTTGAAGAGCGACTGCTGCACCTTGGCGTGCGCAAGATCTCCGCACTGATCGGACCGGGCCAGGTCGGTGAGCAGGCGCTCCTCAACCGCGGCTTCACCGCGCGCACGGGCATGGTGCTCTACGAGAAGTTCCTTTCCCTGCAGCCGGGTGATGTGCGCACCATCGACAAGTGGGGCGGACAGATCCTGGACGGCGAACTGTGGAACCAGGCCGCGGGCATGAAGCGCGAGAAGGCGCTCATCGACGGGCGCATCGTGGCGCCGCTGGCGGATCCGGCGCTGGCGGCGCAGGCGGGTCTGCGTCCCCCCGCGACCGTGCTGATGTTCGGTCCTCCCGGCACGGGAAAGACCACGTTCGCCCGGGCGCTCGCAGGCCGACTCGGCTGGCCGTTCGTGGAGTTGCTGCCGTCGAAACTGGCGACGGGCGAAGGCACGCTCGCCAACGAGCTGCGCGAGGCGCTGCTCGAGCTGGGCCAGCTCGACCATGTCGTGATCTTCATCGACGAGTTCGACGAGATCGCACCGGCCCGCGAAAGTCGACCCGCCTCCGCGGGAGTCGTGAACCAGTTGCTGAAGTCCATTCCAGAGTTGCGAAGACGCCCGGGCAAGCTGCTGATCTGTGCCACCAACTTCGTCAACACCATCGATCCGGCGGTGATGCGTCCCGGTCGCTTCGACCTGCTGATCGGCATCGGTCCGCCCGATCAGGCGGCGCTGAGCGCACTGTGGGAGCACGCGCTGTCCACGATGCAACTCAAGCCAGGCGTGGATGCATCGGCCCTTGCGGCCAGCTGCCGTGGGTTCACCCCGGGCGACGTGGATCTTGCCGCGCAGCGGGCGGCCGCCGAGGCCTTCGCTCGAGCGCGCGCGAGCGGCCAGACCGCCGTGGTCACCAGCGACGACCTGATCATGTCCGTCCATCGCACCCGTGCATCCATCACGCCGCCCATGCTTGAAGCCTTCAACGCCGAAGTGGAGCGGTTCGAGCGCGTCTGATCCGCGCCTTCCAAGGCGACGCACGCAGGATCCAACCACATCCCCAGCGCCCCA
>CAIPQY010000432.1 GCA_903867275.1 uncultured bacterium
CCAGCGGCTCTCAAGGCCGCGGGGCTCCAGCGTGAGATGCAGGTGATCCAGGGAGCGGCGCAGCGCGTGCCAGTCGAATGCCTGCAGGAACGATCGTTCCGCGGCGGGATTGATTCGCTGGATGCCTTCGCTCAACTGGTCCTTCGTCTGCATGGCTGCTCCTTTGTGCACCGCGAACTGCGGCGCGATCCATGCATCGGAAGATGACCGTGATCTGCGCGAATCGATAACAACAATGGACATTGGATTTCCGGTGGAAAATCCACGCCCGCAACAGCCCCTTGTGGAGGGCGCGCGGGGCGCCACAACATTCAGTTCTTGGGTCGGAAGGAAAGTCGCGCGGCGTTCACGTCGCCGTACAGCTCGAACACCGAATCGAGGCGCACAAGGCGGATGGCCTGCGCCACGAAACCGTGCAGGCCGGCGATCCGCACCACGGCGCCCTTCGCCTTCATCGTGCGGTGCAGCTGCAGCAGCACGCCGATGCCCGAGCTGCTGATCACCTGCAGGTTCGAGCAGTCCACGATGATCGACCTGGCGCCCTTGTCCACCTGCGCGCCCACATCATCGATCAGTTGATGCGCGGTGTCGCGGTTCAGGCCGCCATCGGCCGACACGATCAGCAGGTCGCCGTCGCGTTCTTGCACGAAGGTCTGCATGGGTCAGTCCCGCACGACCTTCATCGCCACCAGATCCTGCACGTCGAGCAGGCCCAGCGGCTTGCCGTCGGCATCCACCACGGGCAACTCGTCCACGCGCAGCTCGCGCACCATGCGCACGGCGTCGCGCACCAGC
Organism: uncultured bacterium; assembly: GCA_903867275.1. Taxonomy (GTDB): domain Bacteria; phylum Planctomycetota; class Phycisphaerae; order Phycisphaerales; family SM1A02; genus SYAC01. The sequence continues at coordinate 796 of CAIPQY010000432.1, forward strand.
GCATCGGCGGGCAGGGTGCGCGGATGCTTGGTCATGCAGTCACTCAGCGGCGCGACAAGGGCCTCGGCACCGCGGGCGTTCACCAGTCGGCGCACATCGCCGTCGGTCACCAGGCCAACCAGGCGGCCACCGGCATCCACCACCATCAGCGCACCGGCGCGACGGCCATCGCCGGCTTCGCGCAGCGCCTCGGCCAGCGTGCCGCTTGCCTGCACGCATGGCAGGTTGCGACCCACGCGGAAACGCACGGCTTCCAGCACTGGGCGCAGGCCGGCGCCCAGCATGCCGCCCGGGTGCATGCGGTGAAAGTCATCGGCCTTGAAGTCGCGGCGCCGTGCCAGGGCCAGGGCCAGCGCATCGCCCACGGCCAGCATGGCGGTGGTGCTGGCGGTGGGTGCCAGGTTCAGCGGGCAGGCTTCCTCGATGTCGCCAAGGGGCAGGCACGCATCGCACGCCTGCCCAAGGCTGCTGCGCTCGCTCTTGCAGATGGCCACGCGGTGCACGCCGTCGGCCTTCAGCAGGCTGGCCAGCGCGAGCACCTCCTCGGTTTCGCCGCTGTAACTCATCAGCAAGGCCATGTCGCCGCGGCGGATGCGACCCAGGTCGCCATGCACGGCCTCGGTGGGGTGCACGAAGATGCTGGGCTGGCCCAGGCTGGCGAAGGTGGCGCTGATCTTGGCGCCCACCAGCCCCGACTTGCCCATGCCGCTCACCACCAGCGAGCCCTCGCAACGCTCCAGCAGATCGAGTGCCTTCATGAAGGCGGTGGCCTCGGCGCCGCCCGCGGCCACGCGGGTGGCCAGGCGCTGCACCGCGTCCGCCTCGGCGGCCAGGGCGTCGGCGATGAAACGGGCTTCCTGCGAGGTCGCCGAAGTGCTCATGGGATCGAAGCATACAGCGAAACGCCCTGAATCCTTGCTACGCTCGGGCCATGTCCTCAGGCGATGCCTATCAGGTCCGTCTTTCCGCCTTCGAGGGCCCGCTCGACCTTCTGCTGTTCCTGATTCGGCGCGCGGAGGTGGACATCCACGACATTCCGATCGCCGAGATCACCAAGCAGTACCTGCACACGGTGTCTGGCGCGAAGGATCTGGATGTGGAGCAGGCGGGCGAGTTTCTGGTGATGGCGGCCACGCTGGTGGAGATCAAGAGCCGCATGCTCGCGCCCGTGCAGGAGGGTGTGGAGGGCGAGGATGCGATGGCGCCCACCGAGGAGGGCGAGGATCCGCGCCGCGACCTGGTGCGTCAGCTGCTCGCGTACCAGCGCTTCCGCAGCGCGGCCGATGGACTGGAGCGACTGCGCAGCGAGTATTCGCGCCGATGGCCGGCCAGCGGCACCGCCGAGCTGCAGCCCGAGGAGGGCGAGGCGCGCGAGTGGAGCACCGAGGATCTCGATCTTGGCGATGTGCACGTGCTTGATCTGCTGGAAGCCTTCGAGCGCCTGAGCGCCGCGGTGGACTTCACGCGACTGGGCGAGCACAACGTCACCTACGACGACACGCCCATCGGCCTGCATCAGGATGATCTGGTGGATCGTCTGGCGCGCAGCACCGATCGGCGCATGACGCTGCAGAGCATCTTCGAGGGGCGTTCCCGCATGGATCGCATCGGCCTGTTCCTGGCGCTGCTCGAACTGGCGCGCGAACAGCGCGTGCGCGTGCGGCAGGAGAAGCCGGGCGACGCGATCGAGCTGGAACTGCGCGACTCGGCGACCGTGCCGAATCAGGCCAGCGCTTCAAGCAACGCGGCGCCGTAACTGGCGATGCGGCGTTCGCCCATGCCCGGAATGCGCGCAAGCGCAGCGGGCGTGGTGGGTCGTTCGCTGGCCAGCGCGCGCAGCGTGACATCGCTGAAGATCATGAATGGCGGAATGCCGCGGGCACTCGCCAGTTCGCGGCGCAGCGCGCGCAGGCGGTCGGCAAGCGCGCGATCCACGTCGCTCCAGCCGGCCACGTCGCTCGCGCTTCGACGCGCGGTGGCGGGCGGGGCCTGCAGCGACACTTCGCGTGCCCCGCGCAGCACTTCCAGCGATGCCTGTGTGAGGCGCAGCGTGGGATGGTCGCCCGGCGTGCGCAGCAGCAGGCCCTGGTCGAGCAGCTGTTCAAGCACCTGCGCGATGGTGGTGCGTGGCAGGTGCTTCAGCAGGCCGTGCACGCTCAGTTGATCGTGGCCGCAGCGCAGCACCGGCTGGGTGCTGGCGCCGGCCAGCACGGCCGTGACATGACCCACGCCGAAACGCTGCTCCAGACGCGCCACCGCGCTCAGCGCCATCTGCGCCACGCGCGTGGCATCGGCCAGCGGCTGCCATTCGCCCAGACAGATCTCGCAGGCGTTGCATGCCCCCTCGGTCAGGGTTTGCCCGAAGTGGTGCGCGATGGCCGCGTGTCGACAGCTGGACTGCGCCACCAGCGAACGCATGGCGCGCACATGTTCCATCTGCTGCTCGCGGTGCGCGGTGGCCGCCACGCGCGCGGGCAGGTCGTCGGCGTCCATCTCGCTGGCGCTGCGGTCGATCAAGCGCTCCCAGCGCATCAGGTCGGCGGCGCTGTGCAACATGATCACCTCGGAAGGCAGGCCATCGCGGCCAGCACGCCCCGATTCCTGCACCCAGTGCTCGATGCTGCGCGGCAGCGCCATGTGCACCACGAATCGCACGTCGCCGCGGTCCACGCCCATGCCGAAGGCCACCGTGGCAACCATCACGTCCACGCGCTCGGTGCGGAACGCCTCGTGCGCGCGGCGCCGTTCCGTTGCGGAAAGCCCGGCGTGGTACAGCGCCACCTTCACGCCGGCCTGCTTCAGTCCGTCGCGCGTGCGCTCGGCATCCTTGCGGCTGAGGCAGTACACGATGCCGGCCTCGTCTGCGTGGCGATGGATCACCTCCAGGCACTGCTGCAGGCCCTCGTCGCGGTGGCGCGTGCGGATGAGCAGGTTGGGGCGGTGCACCGGACCGATCAAGCGCAGCGGTTCGTGCATGCGCATCTGCTGCATCACGTCCTGACCCACCTGCGGCGTGGCGGTGGCGGTGAAGGCGTGCACGGCCGCATCGGGGAACGACTGCCGCAGTTCCGCAAGGCGGCGATACTCGGGGCGGAAGTCGTGGCCCCACTGGCTGATGCAGTGCGCCTCGTCGATGCACAGGCTGCGCACGCCTCGGCGAGCCAGCATGCGCGCGAAGCCGGGCCGCACCGCGCGCTCGGGGGCCGCGAACACGATCGCCGCGGCATCGCTGTCGAGCAGCGCCTTGGCCTCCTGCTGCTCGGCTTCCGGGGAGCCCGAGTGCATGGCCACCGCCTCCACGCCCATGGCGCGCAGCGAGGCCACCTGATCATCCATCAGCGCCACCAGCGGGCTGACCACCAGCGTCAGGCGCCGGTCGCCCTGTTCGGCCGCGATGATGGCGGGCGCCTGATAGCACAGGCTCTTGCCGCCACCGGTGGCCATCACCACCAGCGAGTCACGGCCGGCCAGATCGGCCTCGATCGCCTCGCGCTGCAATGGACGAAGGTGTGCGTGCCCCCAGAGTCGATGAACGACTTCCTGCGCCGCATCCTGCGGCTCGAGGCGCGATTCCGTTCGCTGCATGCGCGGATGCTAGCGACGCGAAGTGTGGGGTGCGGCCCTTTTTCAGGCCGCGCCTTGTCAGCCGCCGCCCAGGGCCGGATGCTCGGCTGCGGTCTGCCGCGGGGGCAGCTTGGCGTAGGTCTTGGCGATCGCCTTCACCACCGCCTCCTGGAACTGCTTGGCACGCGACACGCCGCCGCCCTCGAAGCCGTTCGAGATGCAGCTGAACACCACGCGTTGGCCGTTGGTGCACTCCACCACGCCGCTCAGGGCGCAGGCACCGTCGATGTAGCCGGTCTTGCAGTGCACCGTGGCCAGTTTCGGGTCGAGGTCGCCGAAGCGCTTGCGCACGGTGCCCGACTTGCCGCCCACGGCCATGCTGTCGATGTAGGGCTCGGCCACCGCCGTGTCATGCATCATGTCGCTCACCCACGCGGTCATCACGCTGGTGGTGACGCGGTTCTCGCGGGAGAGGCCCGAGCCATCCACGGGATGCAGGCCGGCCGCGCCGCCCACGCGCGAACTCACCAGACGCTCCATGGCCTCGGTGCCGTTCTCCCAGCTGCCGGGTGCGCCGCTGGCCGCGTGCCCGAATCGCTTCAGCAGGCACTCCGCGTACATGTTCTGGCTGTCCACGTTGCAGCGCGTGATGGCCGACTTGAGCGGCGTGCGGATGACGGGCCCCACGGGCTCGCCGGTGCTCGCGGGTTCGGTCGGTGCGGACAGCCGAATGGTGCCGACCTGGATACCCGCGGCGCGCAGACGCTCGGCGAGCAGGTTGCCGAAGAACAGCGGTGGGTTGGTCACGGTCACGTTCACGGGCGAGGTGATCGGCTTGCGGATCGAGCCGCGTACGGTGAAGGTGTTCGAGTCCAGCTCGCGCTGGATCCACAGCCCATCCTCCTTCGAGCGCGACGGCGTGGTGCTGTTGGTGATCTTCACGAAGCTGCAG
>CAIPQY010000433.1 GCA_903867275.1 uncultured bacterium
CCGGCACCAGCGGTTCGCGCGCCCACTCGTCCCACTTGAAGCCGTCAGGCAGCGTGATGCCTTCGGGGTCGTGCGGCGGCTCCTTCTCGTCGTCGGGGGTGATGGCCAGGATGGCGACGAGCAGCGGCAGTTCGAGCATGTGAGGGTTTTAGCCGAATTGCAGCAACAGCAACGACAGGTCGCCGGGGTCCACCGAGCCATCGCCCGAGAAGTCGTAGGGGCAGGGAGCTGGGCACGCGCCCATGTTCAGGAGCACCAGCGACACATCGCCGAAATCAACGGCACCATTGCCGTCGAGGTCATAGATCAACTCGCCGCATGCATCGGGGATGCCGTTGCCGTTGGTGTCGGATGTCGCCCCCAGATCGATGTCGCAGCGATCCGGCATGCCGTTTCCGTTGCAGTCGCTTGCCCACATGATGATGCGCGCTGCGCCCGAGTCCACCGCCAGTTCGTCGCTGTAGGGCGCACCCACCATGCCGAAGTCGCGCTGCATGAAGAGCGCGTTGCCGGAATACTGGGTGGACTGACGGATCCAGTCCACGCCCTGTTCCAGGAACAGCGTGGTCACGCCCGTGGCGCTCTGGTCCGGCTTGGTGGAAGCGAGCAGTCGCGAACCAGACAGCGCCACGCCGTTTCCAAGGCGCGTGCGGTCGCTGTTCATGCTTGGCCGCAGCACCGTGGTGGGGTACCACGAACCGGCGAATCGGTAGCTGTACACCGCACCAGCCTCGTAGCCGGAATACGTGTCGCCTGGGGCGCCCACGACAACGCGGTCGCCGTCGATCGTCACGGCACTGCCGAAGCGGCTGGTCGTGTTGGGTCCCTGCAGGCGGGTCTCGAGCGTCCATGTACCGTCGACGCGCGTGTACACGTAGGCGGCACCCGTCATGGTGGTGCCGGTCGTTTCGTATGGCGTCGCGACCACGATGCGCGCACCGTCCGTGGCGACCGCGAAGCCGAACAGTGCCTGTGTCTGCGGCGTGGGTGCCGTCAGGCGTTGTCGGAACGTGAATGCATCGCCAGCGCGCTCGAACACGAACGCGGCGCCGGCGGACACCAGTGCATTTGCTCGATTGCCGCGCGAACCAACCAGCAGCAGGCCGTCCCGCACCACCATCTTGTCGCCGAACAGATCACCGTAGGTCGGCATGGGACACTCGATGGTCTGCACCACGCTCCAGCCGCCGGGTGCGCGCGCGAACACGTACACGCGGCCCGTTGGAATGCCCGCGGCACCGGCCGCGGAAGCGCCGACCAGCACCAGATCACGATCCACGGCCACCGATGCGCCGAACTGCGCGCTGGCCGCTGCATCGGGTGCGTACACCGTGCCTGCGTAGGCCCAGACTTCACCGGTTCGCTCGTAGATCGCGACCTTGCCCGCGAAACTTCCACGATCATCGTCGCCCGGCGCACCCACGGCGGCCACCGTGGCTGAACAGCCCACCGACTGTCCGAAGTAGTCGCTGGCGGCCGGCGCCGGGTTCCGCTTGCTGCTCACGATGCCCGCGGGGCAGAAGGCGCGCGCCGCGTTGGTGGTGCAGGGCTGCGACGCACGGAAGCCGCAGTCATCCAACGCGCCGTCACCGTCGCAATCGCTGCCAAGGCCGAAGGCGATGTCCAGCGCGTCCACGCTGGCGTTGCCATCACAGTCCGCCTGCGACACCGCGCCACGGTTGCAGTGGAAACCGGAGATGGTCTGCCACGTGTCGTTGATCGTCGTCGCGTTGTCGGCCTCGTTGGCCTGACCGATCGTCACGCCGGTGGGGCGCGCGTCGTAGTTCACGCGGGGGTTGCTGAAGTAGTCGATGCGGTTGCCTGGCGCATAGGCCATGATCGTGCGGAACTGCGATCCGCTCTGGCCATTGAACCGCCAACCCAGGCTGTAGCTCCACAGTCCGCCGCCGGTGCAG
>CAIPQY010000434.1 GCA_903867275.1 uncultured bacterium
ATGCACAGATCCTTCCAGCGCCGTTCCCAGCACAGGAACGCCGCGGCGGCCACGCCCGGAATCGCGAAGGCGAGCAGGCCCTTCGTCATGAAGCCAAGGCCCGCGGCAGCGCCACTTGCCAGCAGCCACATCGCGCGCGCGCGTCCGTGGCTCTGGCATGCCGCCAGGAACCACGCCAGCGTGAGCGATGTGAAGGCCGTGAAGATCGGGTCGAGCAGCAGCACGGTGCCAAGCAGGAACGGAAGCAGCGTGGTCAGCTGCACCATCGCGGCCAGCGGCCCAAGTTCGCCTCGACCCGTCGCGCGTCGTGCCACCATGCCGGCCGCCAAGGCGCTGGTCAGCGCCGCCAACGCGCAGGGCAGGCGGATGGCGAAGGCGTTGTGTCCGAAGCACGCGATGCTGCCGGCGACCAGCCATGTGCCCAGTGGCGGCTTCTCGTAGTAGGTGAAGCCGGCCATGCGCAGCTTCATCCAGTCGCCGCTTGCCAGCATGTCCGCGCCCATGGCGCCGTAGCGCGCCTCGTCGGGCGTGATCATGGGGCGCGCCCACAGCAGCGCCAGGTACAGCACCGCGAACAGCAGGCCAACCTGGATCCACAGCGCGCGCACGCTCATGCGCCGAAGTCTAGATGTTCCGTGTGGTCGCTGCGTCAGGCTCGCCGCGCACGCACAGCCAGCCTTCGCGACCGGCGATCGTTCCGCGCTGCACGCGCGCCGCCTGAAGCGTGGGGAAGCGCGCGAGCCAGGTGCCCAGGGGCTCGAAGGTGTGGCCCGCCGCCAGCGCCGCATCCAGAAATCGCTCGAACAGCGCCGCCTTCGCGCCACCCTCGCTTTCGGCGTGGATGGTGAGCACATGCGGCTTGCCGTCGGCGATGCGCGCCAGCAGCGAGGCGTTCCACCGTTCGTCGGCGTCGGGGCCGCGGCCCACGCCCTCGTCGTAGGTGGGCAGATCCACCGGCACCTGCGGCTGCCGCAGCGGCGTGCCATGCAGCAGCGGCATGAACGGCACGGCCTCGCCGCGCGCATCGCTGCGGTAGCGGAAGCGGCGGGATGCGGGCAAGGCCAGCAGCCGTTCATCGAATCGCCAGCCCGGCGCAGCCGCCGTCATCGGCTCGCGGCCGTACACCTGCTCGAAGGCCTGCACGGCGCGCTCCAGTTCCGTGTTCATCACCGCATCAGGCAGGCGCTCCGCACCCATCTGCCATCGGTGGTGATCCCATGCATGCACGCCCACCTCGTGGTCGGCCTTCGCGGGCAGGCGAAGCGTGTCGGCGAGTCGGCGCCCGATGCGCGGCCCCGGCCACACCGTGCCGCGCAGCACGATGTCCCAGCCATACAGACTCGGCGCACCGCTTCGAAGCATCTTCAGCGCGAACGCCGGCTTCAGCAGACGCCACGCATGCCGCCCCATGTTGTCGGGACCCAGCGTCATGTACCACGTGCCGCGGATGCCGCGCTTTTCGAGCAGCTTCAGCAGGCGCGGCACCCCATCGCGTGTGCCGCGAAAGGTGTCCACGTCGATGCGAAGGGCGATCGCCACGCGTGCGTCAGGGCTTGCGGGTGGCGGCCACGGGTCCGCGCGTGGCGCTTGCGGCGCCGGCGGGGGCGGTCAGGCCGTGATCCTTCGCATGCTGGCGCAGGAACCAGTCCAGCGTGCGCTCCACGCTTTCGCGCGTGGTGATCCTGGGTTCCCATCCGATGTGCGTCTTGGCGTTGCGGATGCTCGGACGGCGGTGCTGCACGTCCTCGTAGCCCTGGCCGTAGTAGCGCGTGCTCTCCACTTCGGCGAAGCCCGCGAAGGGCGGGTACAGGCTGCGCATCGGATGGCGCTCGAAGGCGTCCACCAGCATCTCGGCCAGCTCGCGGATGCTCGCCTCGTTCACCGGGTTGCCGATGTTGAAGATGCGTCCGTCGCAGGCGCCGCCGGCGTTGGCGATCACGCGCCACAGCGCCTCGATGCCCTCGTCCACGTCGGTGAAGCAGCGCTTCTGCGCGCCGCCGTCCACCAGCAGGATGGGCGTGCCCTCGACCAGGTTCAGGATCAGCTGCGTGATGGCGCGACTGCTGCCCACGCGCGCCGAATCCAGCGAATCGAGCCGCGGCCCGATCCAGTTGAACGGGCGGAACAGGCTGAACTTCAGGCCACGCTGGAAGCCGTAGGCCCAGATCACGCGATCGAGCAGCTGCTTGCTGGTGCTGTAGATCCAGCGCTGGCGATGGATGGGGCCGGTGATCAGCGGGCTGGTGTCCTCGTCGAACTCGCCGTCGGTGCACATGCCGTACACCTCGCTGGTGCTGGGGAACACGATGCGCTTGTTGAAACGCACGCAGTCGCGCACGATGCGCAGGTTCTCCTCGAAGTCCAGCTCGAACACGCGCAGTGGATTGCGCACGTACTCGATCGGCGTGGCGATGGCCACCAGCGGCAGGATCACGTCGCACTTGCGCACGTGGAACTCCACCCACTCGCGGTTGATGCTGATGTCGCCCTCCACGAAGTGGAAGCGGGGGTGGTCGGCGACCGTGCCAAGGTTGTCCTTGTTCAGGTCCATGCCGTACACCTCGTAGCCTTCGTGCTGCAGGATGCGCTCGCTGAGGTGACTGCCGATGAAGCCGTTCACGCCCAGGATCAGCACGCGCACGGGCTTGGTGCCCTTCACGCTCGCCGCGCCGCGGCCGAACTTCATGCGGGGCACGATGTTCATCTCGCTGGCCAGCTGTTCGCCGCTGGCCCACAGGCCGTCGGTGCTCTGGCCCTGCACGATCTCCACCGCGCCGCTGCCGCAGGCCACGGTGAGCGGATTGGTTGAGAGCACCTCGCCCGGATGGCCCGTGCCGTTGGCCAGCGCCGTCTTCCACACGAACATCTTGCGCGCGCCGGCGAAGGTGAACGCGCCGGGCCACGGATGGGTGACCGCGCGCACCAGGTTGTGCACCGCTTCGGCGGGCTTGGTCCAGTCGATGGCGCCATCGTCCGCGGTGCGGCGGCCGTTCACGGTGGCCTTCGACTCATCCTGCGGGGTGCGCGGCGCCTTGCCCGCCTTCACCAGCGGCAGCGCCTCGTCGAGCAGCGCCTCGCTTTCGCGCGCCATCTGATAGGTCAGGCTGCGCGCGTCGGCATCGGCCGCGATCGCCACGCGACGCTGCGCGATGATGTCGCCGGCATCGGCCTTGTCGGCCATGTGATGCAGCGTCACGCCCGTCTCCTTCTCGCCGAGCACCAGCACCCAGTTGATGGGGCAGCGGCCGCGATGCTTGGGCAGCAGCGAGCTGTGCAGGTTCAGGCAGCCCGCCGGGAACATGCCGCGCACGGCCTTCGGGATCAGGTTGCGGTAGTGGTAGCTGAGCAGCAGCTCGGGCTTCATCGCCTTGATGCGCTCGATCCAGATGGGGTGGTCCAGCTTGTCCGGCGCATGCACCGGAATGCCGTGCTCCGCCGCCAGACGCGCCACGCTGGCGTACCAGCCGCCCTCGTTGGGGTCGTCGCGATGGGTGAACACGGCCACCACATCCATTCCGTTGCGAAGGGTGGCTCGCAGCGCCGCGGCGCCGATTTCGTGATACGCGAAGACGATGGTGCGCATGGTCGGGTTTCCTCAGGCGGTGGTGCGGGTGCTGGCGTGCGCGGCGCGTTCGCCGAGCGTGTCGCCCACCACGCGATCAAGCAGGTAGCGGGGGCGTTCGCGAACGTCGCCATGGATGCGACCCACGTACTCGCCCATCAGGCCGAGGGCGACGAACTGCGCCCCCACGAAGAAGAACAGCACGGCGAACAGCGTGAACACGCCCTGGCCGGCCCACTCCGCGCCGTAGGCGAAGCGCAGCACCAGCAGCAGGGCGCCGAACAGCACCGACGCCGCGGAAATGCCGAGGCCCACCCACGACAGCAGGCGCAGGGGGCCGCTGGTCATGCTGGTGAGCAGGTCGAACTGCAGGTTGATCAGCTTCAGGAAGCTGTACTTGCTGGTGCCGGCCGCGCGCTCGGCGTGGCCCACCGGAATCTCGGTCACGCGCCGCGCGAACAGGTTGGCCAGCACCGGAATGAAGGTGCTGCGCTCCCTGCAGGTGAGCATGGCCTCCACCACCTTGCGGCGGTAGGCGCGCAGCATGCAGCCGTAGTCGTGCAGGATCACGCCGGTGCTGCGACGCACCATCAGGTTCACCATGCCGCTGAAGATCTTGCGGAACGCGGCGTCCTGGCGATCCTGTCGCACGCTGCCCACCACGTCGAAGCCTTCCTCGATCTTGGCCACCAGGCGGCCGATCTCCTCGGGCGGGTTCTGCAGATCGGCGTCCAGCGTGACCAGGATGTCGCCCTGCGCGTGCGCGAAGCCGCACAGGATGGCGTTGTGCTGGCCCGCGTTGCGATACAGCAGCAGCGCCTTCACCTCGCCGGGATTCGCGTTGGCGTATTCGGTCAGCATGTCGCTGCTGCCGTCGCGACTGCCGTCATCGACCAGCAGCAGTTCCCATGGGCGACCCAGCGCGCGGCCCGCGGCCAGCGTGCGTCGCAGCAGTTCGGGCAGGTTCTCGCGCTCGTTGAACACGGGCACCACCACGCTCACGGATGCGGTCATCGTGCGCCTCCTGCAACGGCCACGCGTGCGCCGGCCAGCGTTTCCTTGATCGCCTGCACCACGTCCATCGCGTCGGCGTCGGTCATGTCGGGGAACATCGGAATGGTGCAGATGCGCGCCGAATTCCACTCGGTGTCGGGCAGCCGGCCCATCCACTGGCCGCGGTTCTCGCGGTACCAGCGGTGCGTGTGGCTGGCCAGGAAGTGGATGCCCGTGCCGATGTTGCGCTTCTTCAGGCCTTCCATGAAGGCCGTGCGATCGAGGCCCGCCGTGCGCTCGTCGATGCGCACCACGAACAGGTGGCGCGCATGGCGATGCGACCACGCCGGGTCGGCCAGCGGCAGCACGCCGTCCACGTTCGCAAGCTCGCGGCGATACAGCGCGCTGATGGCGTCGCGTCGCTCGATGAACTCGTCCAGTCGCGGCAGCTGTCGCAGCGCCAGCACCGCGTTCATGTCGGGCATGTTCTGCTTGTAGCCCGGTTCCTGCACCTCGGCCTGCGGGCTGCGGCCCTGCTGCGAACGGTCGTGCGCGTCCACCTCCAGGCCGTGAAAGCGCAGACGACGCAGCTTCTTCGCCAGCGCATCGTCGTTGGTGGTGAGCACGCCGCCCTCGCCGCTGGTGATGTTCTTGATGGGATGCAGCGAGAAGATGGCGGTGTCCTGTCCACCAACCTCGCGACCCTTGTAGTGGGTGCCGATGGCGTGCGCCGCATCCTCGAGCAGCGTGACGCCCTTGGCGTGGCACACCGCGCGGATGCCGTCGAGATCAGCGGGCGCACCGGCGTAGTGCACCGGAATCACAACCTTGGTGCGCGGCGTGATCGCCGCCGCGATCGCCTCGGGCGATGCCAGCAGCGTGTCGCGATCGGCGTCCACGAACACATTGGTTCCGCCCAGCAGCTCGACCATATTGGGGGTGCTCACCCAGGTCATGCTGGGGCCCACCACCTCGTCACCCGGGCCCACGCCCAGGGCCTGCAGCGCCAGGTGCATCAGGGCGGTGCCGCTGGTGGCGGCGATGGCGTGCTTGGCACCGCAGCGCTTGGCCACGGCATCTTCCAGGGCAGCCACCTTGGGGCCGGTGGTGATCCAGCCACTTCGCAGCACGTCGCCGATGGCGGCGATGTCCTCTTCCGAAATGCTTGGCCTGCAGAAGGGCAGGAAGGTGTCCCGCATCGGCCCATTGTAGGGGAAACGTGGGGTCATCTGACCGGTGTTCAAGCAAAAGCGCGGCTGGCAGGCCTGTTCCGTCAATTGCGGAGTTCGTGATCTTGATTACCGCAGAAATTCCGGATATTCCCTTCCGTATGTACGGAAAGCAGACCGAGCGCGCCATTGCTGCCATGAGCCGACTTTCGGAAGTGTGGGATGGTGGTCAGACCCGACTTTCGTCGATCGAGATCGCCGACAACCGCGGGTTGCCTCGGCCGATGGTGGCGAAGCTGCTCACCGCGCTTTCGCAGGGCGCGCTGGTGAACGGCGCGCCCGGGCCCAGAGGTGGCTACGCGCTGGCGCGCTCGCCGAAGGAGATCACCTTCCAGCAGGTGCATGAACTCTTCGAGCGCGAGGACACGAGCCGGCTGTGCCCATTCGGCGGCGGCGTGTGTGGTGGCGGCGCACCGTGCCCCATGCACGATCGTCTGGTGGAGACGCAGCAGAACTTCCGTCGCTATCTGGCCGAGACAACCTTCGAGTGTTTCCGCGTGGCCGCGCAGGAGCAGGGGCACAAGCCTTCCTCCGCGCCCGAGCATCCCGAGCGCCCGCGCGAGAGTTGGCGTGCGCCGCTCACGCGCAAGGCGCACTGACGCGCATCAATCTCCGGACGGATCGAACAGCAGGCCGCGCTCCTCGGTGGTGCGATGCCGCACGGGTCCGTCGTAGGCCTCGTAGTCGTCGTTGGGATGCGCGTCCATCCATTCCACGAACGCCAGCACGCACGCAAGATCGGCGCGCTCGCGCCACGCCTCGCCGAACAGCGTCTTGATGCCAAGCCATGCATGCGCGTGCGCGTTGCGGCGCGCCAGCCCAGGGTGCGGCGCCAGCACGGGCTGGATGCGGTCGGACACCTCGCGCACGCGCGCATTCACCTGGGCGATCGTGGGGGCGGCCATGCGCGGAACCTAGCGGAAAGAGAGCCAAAAAGAACACCGCCCGGCGCTTGGCCGGGCGGTGTGTGGGGTCGGAGTCAATCGACCAGTGAATCAGTCGCGGCGACGGCGGGCGATCAGGCCAGCCAGACCGACCAGCGCAGCAGCGCCGGGGGCGGGAAGCGCGGTGCCGTTCACCAGGATGTTGTCGATGCGGCAGGTGCCGCCGGCCTGATACGCGCCCGAGCCGTTCACCGGGTCAACCAGCGCGCGGATGCGAACGATCACTTCGCCCAGGTTGTCGGCCGCAGCGCCCAAGTTCGCCGTGCGGGTGGCGAGCGGGTTGTTGGTGCCGGTGGACCACGAGGGGGAGGAGCCGGGGTCGTAGGCAGTCACGAGGGTGGTGAAGGTGGTTCCACTGTTCACGCTCACTTCCATCAGCCACGAAGCGGGGCCGGTGGTGCTGCGCACCTGATCCCACGAGAAGGACAGGTTGGTGTAGCCGGTGGTATCGAACTTGGCCTGGTAGTAGTCGCCAGCCTTCCACACATTGCTGCTGAACGCGTAGGCGCTGCCGTTGCCGGCGGGCGAGGTGTACG
>CAIPQY010000435.1 GCA_903867275.1 uncultured bacterium
CGCGGCACCACGAAGTGCTCCAGATAGCCGCCGCCGCCCGCCTTGCTGCCCAGGCCGCTCATGCCGAAGCCGCCGAAGGGCTGTCGCCCCACCAGCGCGCCGGTGATGCCGCGGTTCAGGTACAGGTTGCCCACGCGATACTCGCGCTTGGCGCGTTCCAGGTGCGCTGGCTTGCGGCTGTAGATGCCGCCGGTCAGCTTGTACGCGGTGCCGTTGGCCACCGCGAGGGCTTCCTCGAAGTCCTTCACCTTGATCACCGCCAGCACCGGTCCGAAGATCTCGTCGTTTGCCAGGCGATGCTCGGGGCGGATGCCGCTGATGATGGCGGGGCCCACGTAGGGCAGGCCCACCTTCGCTTCCAGTCCTTCCGGCACCGGCAGCTGCAGTTCCAGCTTGCCTTCCTTGCCGCCGATCTCGATGAACTGCTTGATGCGCGCGGCCGCATCGGCGTCGATCACGGGGCCGATGTCGGTGCCGGGCAGCGTGGGGTCGCCCACGGTCAGGCAGCGGGTGGCCTCGATCAGTCGATGCAGGAACTGGTCGTGCGCGCTCTCCACCACGATCACGCGGCTGCACGCCGAGCACTTCTGTCCGCTGAAGCCGAACGCGCTCTGTCGCACGCCAAGCACGGCCTCGTCCAGATCGGCGCTGGCATCCACGATGATGGCGTTCTTGCCGCCCATCTCGCACACCACATGCTTCACGAAGTGCTGTCCGTCGCCCACCTCGGCGCACGCCTTCACGATGTCCAGACCCACGGCCTTGCTGCCGGTGAAGGCCACCAGCGCCACGCGCGGATCGCGCACCAGCGCCGCGCCCACGGTTTCGCCCTGACCCGGCAGGAACGCCAGCACCTCGCGCGGCGCGCCGGCGGCCCACAGGATGTCGCACAGCATCTTCGCGATGGCGGGGGTCTGCTCCGCGGGCTTCACCAGCACGGTGTTGCCGGTCACCAGCGCCGCCACGGTCATGCCGCAGCAGATCGCCAGCGGGAAGTTCCACGGGCTGATCACCACGCACACGCCGCGCGGCTCGTGTATCACCTCGTCCAGCTCGCCCACGAAGCGGCCCAGGCGTCGGCGCTCGAACAGCGGCGCCGCCTCGCGCGCGTAGTACTCGCAGAAGTCGATCGCCTCGCACACATCGGCGTCGGCCTCGCGCCAGGTCTTGCCGCTCTCCTGGATGATCACCGCGCTCAGTTCATCGCGGCGTGCGCGCATGGTGGCGGCGGCCTTCACCAGCACGGCGGCGCGCTGGGTGACGGGCACATCGCGCCAGCTCGCGAAGCTGCGTGACAGCAGCGTGACCGCGTCGCGGGCCTGCTGCACGGTGCCGTCGTTCGGCACGCTTGGCACGCGCGCCGAAGCGATCGCCTTGGCGTAGCTCTCGCGCGCGCCAAGGCGCGAGAAGTCGCGCATGGGTTCGGTGAAGAACGGCCGCCCGTCGCCCACCTCGGGGTGCGCCACGCTCAGGCCATGACGCTCCGCGCTGTTGCCGGCATCGTCAGGCATGGCCACGGTGTGCGGGCTCGCCAGCAGCTTCGACGCATCGGCGTTGTCCATGAAGCCCGCCTTCAGCCAGCTCTCGTTGCTGGTGTTCTCGAGCAGTCGGCGCACCAGGTACGCCATGCCCGGAATCATCTCCCCGACCGGCACGTACTCGCGCACGCGCAGGCCCAGCTCGGCGGCCGCGCCCTTCAGCTGGTCGGCCATCCCGTGCAGCATCTGCAGTTCGACCGCGCTCGGCGGCAGACCCAGTCGCTCGGCCGTGGCCAGCGCCGCGGCGATGCTGCGCGCGTTGTGGCTGCCCAGCGCCAGCTTCACGCCGCCTTCGCCTGCGCGCTTGGGCGTGCTCTCCAGGAAGATGCGCTGCATGCGCTCGAAGCACGCGTCGGTGAGCGCCTTCTTCGGCCACACGGGGCAGGGCCAACCCTGCTGCTCGGCGTGGATGGTCTCGTAGTCCCAGTACGCGCCCTTCACCAGTCGCACGGTCACCACGCGACCGGTGCGCTTGCTCCACTCCACGATGCGGCGCGCGTCGTCGTCGCCGCTCTTCAGGTAGGCCTGCATGGCCAGCCCCGCGTGGAAGGGGATCTCCTCGCAGCAGCGCATGAACAGCTCCAGCGTGAGGTCCTTCAGCGAGAACTGCTCCATGTCGAAGTTGATCAGCACGCCGCGCTCGTGCGCCGCCTGCAGGATGGGTCGCAGGCCCTTCATCAGGCCGCGGATCGAGCTCTCGGTGTCGATCGGGTCGGTGCGCGCGTGCAGCGAGCTGATCTTGATGCTCACGTTCACGCGCGGAATGGCGCCCAGGTGATCACTCTCCAGCCGCGCGTTGGCGGGCCAGTTGGCCACCTGCGATGGCAGGTTGTTGATCAGGTCCAGGTACTTCTGCTGGTAGGCCGCGGCTTCCTCGTCGCTCACGCACGCCTCGCCCAGCAGGTCCACGCTGAACGCCAGGCCTTCGTCCCACATCTTGCGAAGCTTCGGCAGCGCGCTGGCCGCGTCGGTGCCGGCGATGAACTTGCTGGCCATGCCCGTGATCTGGTTGCTCACGGTCTTGGTCATCAGGCCCTTGGCCAGGCCGCCCGCCTTCAGGCCAAGGTCAAGTCCCGGCGGCGGCTTCACGCCCGGCTGGGTCAGGTAGTCGACCAGATGCTCATGCACCGCGTCGGGGGTGCGCAGCATGGGGAAGGCGTCCACGAAGCGGAACAGCTGCACCTTGAACGCCTCGTCCTTCATGCTCCATTCCATCAGCTTGTCCGACCAGAACGCCGCGCTGAGCATGCCCTTGGTGTTGTTGCGCGCGCGGTTGAGCAGGTCCAGGCCCTTGGCGTGGATCAGCGCCTCCAGCGACGGGTCGGCGGGTGCGATGCCGATGCGCGCGGGTGCGGGGGCGGGATTGCCTGCAAGCAGCTTGGAGAAGAAGCCCATGGGGGCGCCGATTCTAGTGGCCCGGGCGGGTGGAATCGGCGTTGAAAGCGCGGAAATCTGGCCCGGATTTGACGGTGCGGCGGGGTGGGCGCGTCAATCCGCCTTCGGCACCAACCGCATCGCCACGATGGCGACCGCGATCATCAGCGGGAACACCGCGGTGGCCAGCTGCAGTTCGCGCAGCCGCGTGTCCGAGGCATACATCACGATCGCGGCCGGCAG
>CAIPQY010000436.1 GCA_903867275.1 uncultured bacterium
GTACTGTTCTCGGGCCAAGAGACTGCGCCCAGACATGCCCCATCCACCCCGCCAGCATCTGCTCGCCTGGTGCACCGCTTCATTCGTCGCGGCAGGTGTGGCATTCGCCGGCGTGACCCCGCGCGGCGTGCCCGGCCACGGGGTGCATGGACAACCTCTCGCGCAACCTGAACAAGCGCTGGGCTTCTCGCGACGCATGCAACTGGAGTTCATCACGGCGCCGGTGACCGTGCTTCCACCCGTGGACGAAGTGTCGCTGCTGATGGAAGACGACCAGCTTGAACAACCCGCGCCGCTTCGATTCGGCGTGCAGGTGCCGGTGGACCTGTCGCTGTCGGACGGTCAGTGGGTGCAGGTGGATGGCGGCCGTGTGTGGCGCTGCGAACTGGAAGCGATCGGCTCGCTGAACACGCGCCTGCACCTCCGCGGCCTGCATCTTGGTGCGGGCGAGCAGATCTATCTCGACGCACCCGGCGATGATGCCACCACCGTGGGACCCATCGAAGGCGCGGGTCCGTTCGGCAACGGCGAAGCGTGGGGCGTGTTCACCAACGGTCCCTCTGCGCGACTGGAGTGGTTCGTGCCCGAGGGGTCTGAAGCCGCCGCGCTCCCCTTCGAAGGCATCGACTACGGTCATGGCTATCGCGACATCTTCGGCATGGCCACGCAGCAGTTGGCGGCAGCGTGCGGCAACCAGCCCTCGTGCCATCCAACCTGGTCCGACCTGTCCAACGCCGCGGGACGCATCGCCTTCACGCGCAACGGCGGCAACTTCGTCTGCTCCGGTCAGTTGATGGCCACGGTGGCGGCCGACGAAACCCCCTACTTCAGCACGGCCAATCACTGCATCAAGACGCAGACCGAGGCCAACAGCGCGGGCCTGCGATTCTTCTACCGCACCGGCGTGTGTGACGGTGAACTGGACGCATGGGTGGCCGTGAGCGGCGGCACCGATCTGGTGGCCACGCACGCGGCGAGCGACAGCACGCTGCTGATGATCCGCGGCGCGCTGCCGAGCAACGTGCGCTGGGCGGGCTGGCTGACCACCAATCCGGCCAACGGCACGCCCTCCGTGTGCGTGCACCATCCGCGCGGCTTTCCGCAGGAGATCAGTTTCGGCACCAAGATCGCCACCGACAACGGCTGCGGCGCCAGCTACGGCCCGAACTGGTCGCGCATGACCTGGTCGCTGGGCACCACGGAATCCGGTTCAAGCGGATCAGGCCTGTACGAGGAATCCTCGCAGATGCTGTACGGCGTTCTCACCTGCGGCACCAGCGGTTGCTCCAACCCCACCGGCTGGGATGGCTTTGGCCGATGGGATGTGGCGCTGAACAGCGGCGGCTTCGCGGCCTTCATGGCGGCAGGCACGGACGACGCGATGGAACCCAACGATGTCTGCGCGACGGCCCGACCGCTTCCGCCGGGCAACGCCACCGGACTGATCGTGAAGCGCCTCAGCCCCGACTGGTATGCCATCGAAGTGCCGCAGGGCCACACCCTGACCGTGAGCAGCGTGGCCACGCTGAACAACGGCGATGTGGACTTCCGCCTGTGGAGCGCATGCGACCCGTCGGCCCTGCTGTCCGACGAGTCCGGCAACGCCACCACCGAGTCGTTCAGCTACAGCAACACCAGCGGCAGCGACACGCTGTTGCTGGAGACCTACCTGAGCAGCGGCACGCGCAACACCTACGCGCTCACCATCGGCGTGGCGCCCAGCGTGTGCTCCGCTGATCTGGATGCGGATGGCGAAGTGGGCGCCTCCGACATCTCCTGGCTGCTGCTCGATTTCGGCGACTGCCCTGTATGCCCCAGCGATCTCGATGGAGACGGTGTCACGGGCGGCTCGGATCTGGCGCTGCTGCTGCTGATGTTCGGCCCCTGTGAGTAAACCCACATTCCCCGGACAATCGATCCGGAATTCGATGTGTGTCGCGTGAAATTGGCCCATGCGGCCGCCATGACGGGCAAATGCCCTGTTTGCTGTTTGGAAATCCCGCTGCCCGTGCTAGGTTTGACCGATTCGATTCAGCCTTCATGACCCCTTCAAGAGAGAACAGATGACCCCGATCTCGCTCGTGATGCGTTCGCTCGTGCTGATGTCCGCCACCGCCGCCGTCGCCGGCGTGCCCGCCATGAATGGCGTGATGGGCCATGGCCCCGTTGCGCCGCTGGCCGAACCGGAACAGGTGCCCAGCTACAGCGCCCGCTACCAGCTCGAGTTCGTGCCCACGCCCTCCATCATCCTGGGCGCGGTCGACGAGGTGGGTCTGATGCTGGAAGACGACAACACGCCGCAGCCAACGCCGCTGCGCTTCGGCATTCAGCGCGAGGTGTCCATGACGCTGGATGACGGTCAGTGGATCACCGTGCCCGGCGGTCGCGTGTGGCGCTGCTCGGTCGAGGGCGTGGGCTCGCTCAACGCGCGCCTGCACCTGAGCGGCCTGGAACTTGGCCAGGGACAGGAACTGTTCCTTGATTCGCCCGATGGCACGGGCACCGTGGGCCCGATCACCGATCGTGGCAGCTTCGACAACGGCGAGGCCTGGGGCATCTTCACGCCCGGCGCCGCGTCGCGCATCGAATGGTTCGTGCCCGAAGGAACCGAAGTGACCGGCCTGCCGTTCGAGACCGTGGAGTACTCGCAGGGCTACCGCGACATCTTCGACGTGATGAAGCAGTCGTTCGCCGCGCAGTGTCACAACGACACGGTGTGCTACCCCACGTGGGCCAACCAGTCGAACGCGGCGGCGCGCATGACCTTCACCAGCGCCGGCAGCAGCTACCTGTGCTCGGGCCAGATGATGGCCACCACGGCCGCCGACGAAACCCCCTACTTCAGCACGGCCAACCACTGCATCAGCACGCAGGCCGAGGCCGCCAGCCTGGTGCTGCAGTTCTTCTATCGCGCCAGCACCTGCAATGGCACCAACAACGCGGGCACCTCGGTGAGCGGCGCCGATCTGGTGTCGACCTACTTCGCCAGCGACTGCACGCTGCTGATGGTGCGAGGCGCACTGCCGGCAAGCGTGTACTGGGCCGGATGGATGAGCACCAATCCAGCCAACGGCACGGCCAGCGTGGGCATTCACCACCCGGCCGGCGCCGAGCAGGACATCAGCTTCTGCACCAAGACCGCGGCCAACAACTTCTGCGGCAGCGGCAGCAACTGGTCGGAAGTGTCCTGGACCGTGGGCATCACCGAAGGCGGCAGCAGCGGTTCGGCGCTGTATCAGGAAAGCACCCAGCAGCTGTACGGCGTGCTCACCTGCGGCGCGAGCAGCTGCACCAACACCACCGGCGCCGACGGCTACGGTCGCTGGGATGTGGCGCTGAGCACCGGCGGCTTCGGTGCCTATCTGGCGGCCGGCGCCGATGACGCGCAGGAACCCAACGACAGCTGCGCGGCTCCGAAGGTGCTGACGGCAGCCACCTACAGCAACCTGGTGGTGAA
>CAIPQY010000437.1 GCA_903867275.1 uncultured bacterium
GACTACGAGACGCTGGGCGAGCACCAGTGGAGCGAGACCGGCATCTTCGAGTTCCTCGACGCGCTGCCCGGCTGCATCTACGACGTGAACCCCGGGCAGAACGAGTTCCTCACGCCGAGCCAGGTGCTGGACACCTACCAGCCGGTGGGTGAATACGACGTGCCCAAGCCCATCAGCTGGGCCGACACCGAGCGCGATCTGAGCGCGTGGCTGGGCAACCCGCTGCAGGACAACGCCATCCAGGAGATCTATCGCCTGGAGCCGGCCGTGCGCGAGAAGCACGCCAAGGGCGACCAGTGGATCCTGGAGGACTGGCGCAAGCTGACCACCAGCGACCACTTCTACTACATGTGCACCAAGTACTGGTCGGACGGCGACGTGCACAAGTACTTCAGCCCCTACGACAGTCCGTACGACGCGTACATCAACTACATGAACGTGCTCGACAACCTGCGCAGCCGCGCGGGGGTGTGAGGCGCGTCAGGCGGTTGGTCGTTCGGTGGTGGCGGACAGCGCCAGTGGAATCAGGATCGCGCCGACCGTCAGGAATCCGCCTGACTGCTGGTAACCGTCGAAGGCCGCGGCCACGAACCACACCACCAGTGCGCCGAAGGATGCGACCAGCATCGGCCGCTCCCACACGCTGCGCAGCACATCGCGGAACAGCAGCGCCATGAACGCGGCGAACAGGCCGAGGCCGATGACGCCCGTCTCGGTCAGGATCTGGATGTAGGTGCTGTGGATCATCGTGACCTTGTGCATGTCCACATCCGGGTTGGTCACGTCGGTCGTTGCGGCGATCGTTGGAATGCCACCCATGCCGACGCCCGCGATCGGCGCGCGCTTCCAGCCGGCGAACGCCATCTTCCACATGGCCAGCCGGATCTCGGCCGTGGCCGTCACATTGCCCTGCACGGTGGCCCTGGTCTCCTTCACGGCCTGTTCCACCTTGGCCTGCAGCGTGGTTCCCGCGAACACCCACGCGCCGCCAAGGATCGCCAGCCCAACCACGCAACGCACCAGCGCGCGCCTCAGCCATCCGCGGCTGGTCAGCGCCAGCACCAGATTGGCGAGCAGAAGTTCCACCATCAAGCCGATGATCGACGCCCGCGTGGCGGACCAGACCAGACTGAGTCCGCCGATCATGGTCGGCACCAGCAGCATCGCGGCGTGTGCAAGCGTGCTGGACACCACCAGGATCAGCCAGAAACTCAGGGCCACGGCGGCCCACAGACCGGTCTGTGTGGGGGTGGTGAGGCCCGCGCCCAATCCGAAGTGCGACCGCGGCTTTCCGATCGTCATCTGCGACGCCTGGACGAGCGCCATGATCGTGGTTCCGATCAGGATCGCCGCCACCAGATGCGACCAGCGCGCGCGCAGCGGCCACAGCACCGGAATCCACAGCAGCACGCGCGTGGCGCGGAACTGCGTCACGCCGAACGCCGCATCGGGAGACCACAGCAGCGTGATCCAGCTCCATGCCAGCCATGCGAGCAGGCACAGCATCCATCCCCGACGCAGCAGTGTTCGCCAGTCAGGCAGCAGGGC
>CAIPQY010000438.1 GCA_903867275.1 uncultured bacterium
GGCAAGCGCCGCGTCCAGGTCGCCCTTGCCAACCTCCACGAAGAAGCTCGCCTCGGCCTTCACGCTGCGCCGGCGACCCTCGTTCACCAGGAACAGCACGCGCTCGATCGCCACCGCCAGCGCGATGATCGAGGCGAAGAGCATGGGCCACATGATGGGACCGCCCTTGATGAAGATGTGCACCAGACCGGCCTTCTGCACGAGGGCCTTCAGCGCACCACCGCGCGAGGGATCGAGCGGCAGCGTGCCTTCGCCGGTCGCCACCAGCGGCTGCACCACCTTGGAGAGGCCGCCGTCGAGCTCGCGCACCAGCGGATTCGGGGACCCCGGCTGCGGCACGGCAATGCCTGCCTGACCAGCATCGGCGCTGCTGAACAGCGAGATGGGCCCGATCATGGCGAACTGGCCCTTCATGACCGTGCCCAGCATGTCCACGCCGGTGCCGGCGAATCGGTAGCCACCCACGGCGTCGAACAGGCGCTTCAGCGTGAGGTTGACGAAGTCGGTCTGCGTCGTGAAGCGCTCGCTCGGCGTCAGCGTCTTGTTCTCCAGCGCGCTCTTGGTGGCCTCGATGGGCTGCGCGAACAGCTGCACCTCGCCCACATTGATCTTGGTCTCGAAGGTACGCGCGTACTCGTCGAGCAGGCTGCCGATGTAGGTCAATTCGTCCTGACGCGCCTTCATTTCAGCCTGCAGCGTGCCGATCTCCAGCGCCCCGGCGTCCACCAGACGCTGCACGCGGTCGCTCTCGCGACGAAGCTCGGTCACCTTCTCCTCGAGCCCGGTCAACTCCTGCGCCATCGGCAGCTTCTCGCCGGCGATGCGCTGCCGCATGGCGTTCAACTCGGCGATGCTCTTGGCAAGTTCGGCGTCGGCCGCCGAGCCGGCCTTGGACATCGCCTGGCCACTCTCGGCGGATTGGGTGGCGCCCTGCCCAAATGCGCACGAAACGCAGGCGACGATGGCGAGAGCCGCGGCAGACATGAATTGGTTGCGCTTCATTGGATTGAAATCGGAAGGCCCACGAACTCGGGCGGGTGCTTGCCTTGGATGATCTCGAGTGCGGTGAAGATCGCACCCGCCTGGTCGGTGGCGGGACGCCAGACCCAACCATTGTCGGTGGGCTTGCCGATGCCAGCCTCACCTCGCGGACTGAGGTAGTACGCCTGCGCCAGACCGACATAGATGACCTGCACCTCGCTGGACGATCCGTCGGCAAGCTGGCGAATCTCGTAGGCGATCGTGATCTCGCTGTTGGCCTTGTTGAGCTCGTTCAGGATGCCGAGCACGTTCTGGAAACGCTCCGCGACCGACACGCGCGTGGTGTTGGCATCGGCAGGAATGCGCTGGAGCAACGGCAGAAGCTTCGTGGCCACGCCCTCGGGCGCGAGCTTCGCCAACTTCTGCACCTGCGCCTCCATCTGGGTGACCGTGGTCGCCAGTTGCGCACCAACCTCCTTCAGCTGCGCGTTCTGCGCCGTCAGGTCGTCACGCTTCTTCTGCGACTCCACCACGGCCGCCTCCGACTGCGCGATGCGATCCTTCAGCTGACTCACTTCCTTGCCGACGAGATCGATGCGACCCTGCAGGATTTCCTTGCCCTGCTGCCAATCATTGCGCTCCTTGGAGATGATCTGCTGGGTCTCGATCCACTTCGACAGCGTGAGGCGCGTCTCCTCGATCTTCGGGGCGGCCACAGGCTCGACACCACCTCCAGCCTTCGGGTCCGCGGCCACGGGCTTCGCAGCCGGAGCTGCGTTGGGCGCCGGCACCGGCTTGGCGGGCGCCTTCGTCTTGGCATCCGTCTTGGTGGCGTCCGTCTTGGGTGGCACGCCCGTTGTCGGCTTGGCCGGCGCTGCCGCCGGCGCGGCAGGCTGCGCGGACGAACCGGTGGCCGGCTTGGGCGCCGAACCATCCTGCGCCACAGCCATCGCCGCCGTCGAAATGGAGGCGATCAGAATGGCGATCACACGAAGGACCGACTTGCGCGCCACGGCTCTTGCTCCGCGGTGCACGAAATTGAGGTGGGTTGGCAGGGTCAATGGAAGGCCGTTCTGGAAAGCCTCCGCTCTGTGGAGGCGCGGGGAGAGTAGGCGCATGTCGCAAGGGGTTTG
This sequence comes from uncultured bacterium, assembly GCA_903867275.1. GTDB lineage: Bacteria > Planctomycetota > Phycisphaerae > Phycisphaerales > SM1A02 > SYAC01. The sequence goes on from CAIPQY010000438.1 coordinate 2,115, forward strand.
TGAAGAGGATATTCGGATTTCGTTCACGCAACGCGCTTCGGCGCGCTGTCTCTGCGCGCATGCACCTGCTGCAGGTTGCAGCGTGCAGCAAGTGCCCCCTGCAACCTGGCGAGACCGTCACCGAATTCGTGTTTGCCACGATTCTTTGCAAAGCGGCGATCTGCGCCCCAGCGCGCCCGCACAAGACGGACGAACGCAAGTGCCGACTTCACCAATGCTTGCGCGCGGACATCCCATCAAATATCACGCATACGGAATACGATCTGCACACGTTTTACATATTCCCTTTACACAAGGCTCGACGAACCTGAAACAAGGCGGGGCAGACTCCGCTGCGTGAACAAACCCCTCGCCGGCTTCGTCTTTTTCATCGGCACTCGTCCATGCTTGACGTGTGCGGTTTGCATGGCGCTTGCGATGCACGGATGCAGCACGCCAACGACCGTCGCAACCCCGCAGCCACAGCAGTCTTCGACAGTCGCACCAATGCCGGCGAAGGGTCCGACATCGCCAACGCCGCCCGCACAAAAGACCCCTGCTGCCTGGCAAGCCGACCTGCTTGCGAAGTCGATGCAGGTGGCCTCGTCACCTGAAACCAAGGCGCACGCCCGCGTGAAGGCGCGTCTGCAGAAGGACGTCGCCTCGACGGCGATCGAGATCGGTCTGATCGATGTCGGCATCCGCGATGCCGAAGCGATCCAGGACTGGCGGCGCGGTCAGGCACTCGCGATCGCCGCACAGGCCCTTGCCCGCAAGGGAGACCGCGCCAGCGCGGAGGCATGCGTCGCGAAGGCGGTGCAGGTGGCGGCCTCCACGGAGTCGGCCAAGCAGGATCAATTGAATCTGGAGATCGCGCTCGCGATGGCGATGCTCGGAAACGTCGAACAAGCGAGGCAGTTCGGCGCACGTGCTCCCGTGGAATTCACGGGTCGTGTGGAGGCCCAACTCGTCTCGCAGGTCTCGATCGAAGAAGTCGACAGGCAGTGCGAGGCCTTCGACAAGGCGATCGCGAGCGGAAGTTTCGACATCGTGCGCTCGGGGGTGGATGGCTACTTCAGCGTGTGGACACGCGTGCGCACCGATCCGACGCGCGGCGCCCGCGCCGAGAAGGCCATCCGCGCAGCGCTGCCAGCCCTGCCTCCCGCCGTGCAGATCGACGTGCACCTGCAGCTTGCCGACGCACTCGACGAGATCGGACAGCATCAGGCCTGCATGCAGGAACTGCAGACCGCCACCACCATGGTGCGCGAAGGCGACTTCCTGCCCGACACGCTGGGACCACTTGCCCGCGATGTGGCCCGCGCGCGCGCGCGCCATGGCGATGCATCGGGTGCGCGAGAGATGCTGGGCGACATGCTGAAGCGATACGAGCAGGCTCCGACCGCGATGGTGGACATCGAGCGCGCCGACTATCTGCGTGCGCTCGCCGAAGCGCTGCAGGATCTCGGCGATCGCGAGGCTGCGATGCACGCCTGGACCCTGGCGCTGGAGGCGGGCAGCGTGAACCCCAACGCACGACCCCGCGCCGAAGATCTGTGCCTCACCATGCTGTCGATGGTGCAGTCCGGCGCCGAACCCACCGATGTCATCCGCGCGCGCATGACCGACATCCAGAGCGGATTGAAGGCTCCATGGTGATCGGAGGCCGTTCACTCGCTGCAATGCTGCTGACGATGCCCTTCGCGGCAGTGCCCGCGATGGCGCAGGCGCCCGTGGACGGCACCGTGCGCGGTTCGGTGACCGACAAGGAGTTCGGCGCACCCGTGGTCGGTGCAACGGTGAGCATTCTCGGCACCCGCGCCCGAGCGGTCACCTCCGAGAACGGTTCATTCACCATTCCAAACGTCGCTCCGGGCACCTACACGCTCGTGTTCACGAAGGACGGCTTCGTGCGCGAGGTGCGCCCCAATGTGCTGGTGACCGGCAGGCAGCTCACCGACGTCGATGCCGCGATGGCGGGCGAGTTCGAGGACCTGGAAGAGGTCGTGGTCCAGGACGTGGCCGCGGAACAGCAGGAGACGGAAGCGGTTCAGGTCGTCACGCCGCCCGAAATCGCCCCGATCGTCACGTTGATGCCGCTGGACTTCACCATGCGTCTCGACAGTGCGCAGCTGCTCGACGTGGTCGGCGTGGACACCATCTCGCGCTCGGGCGCCAGCGATGCCGCCGCGGCCCTGCTGCTGGTGCCAGGTGCCTCGCTGCAGGAAGGCAAGTACGCCGTGGTGCGCGGCCTGCCCGACCGCTACGTCAGCGTGCTGCTCGACGGCGTGCGTCTGCCCGTGTCCACGCCCGGCAAGCGCGCGGTGCAGCTGGACCAGTTCCCGGCGTCGGTGATCGAGAGCATCCAGATCAGCAAGAGCTTCACCCCAGACATGCAGGGCGAGGCGTCGGGTGGCGGCGTGAACGTGGATCTTCGGGACATTCCCGATGAAGACGGCATCCTGCAGTTCCGCGCCCAGTACGGCATCAACAGCCAGGTGAAGAACGGCACGTTCCTCACCTACCCCGGCGGCAAGCTGGACTTCTGGGGCAACAACGATGTGCTGCAGTCGCAGCCCGATCTGGTGGGCCAGTCATGGCCCAACAATCCCACCGGCACCACCACCGGCAGCGCCCCGCCGATCTACAAGTGGTCGGCCGCCGCAGGCAAGAGCTGGGAAATCGATGACAACGTGAAGGTCGGCGGATTCGGCAGCTTCTTCTACGACGCCGGCGCCTCGTACTTCGACAACGGCCAGCTGAACCAGATGGTGCAGGAAGGACCGAACAAGCCGATCACCCCACAGCAGAACGGCGTGGTCGGCGACGTCTTCTCCACGCAGCTGTATGACGTGACCCAAGGCACGCAGTCGGTGCAGTGGGGCGGCATGGGTTCCGCCGGCTTCGAGACGGAGGACAACAAGTTCGGAACGAAGTTCATCTACTCGCGGCTGTCCGAGAGTCAGGCGGTGCTGCTGACCGACACCCGCGGCAAGGATTACTACTTCCCGAACTACAACCCCAACGACCCATACGGGCCCGGCGTCATCGGCGCGGAATCCGAGATCGCTCCCTGGCAGCGACTGGAGACGCTTGATTACACGCAGGTGTCCACGCAGGCGCTGATCCTGAACGGCGAACATCGACTCGGCTTCCTGGGGCCCGAAGAGAATGATCCCATCCCGGAACCGCTCGGATTCGGCACGCCGAAGGTCGATTGGCGCCTGGCGTTCAGCAAGGCCGACGAGAATCAGCCCGACCAGACGCAGTTCGCCGCCAAGTGGCTGCCGGAGCGCGCCCTCTTCCCGAGCGATCCAACCACGCTGCCCGAGACATGGATCGGCGAACCGCCGGCCCAGCTCACCGACGCGGGCTTCGTGCAGCACATCAACTACTACAACGAGGAGACGAGCACCCAGGGGCAGTTCAACATCAAGCTCCCGTTCATGCAGTGGAACGATCGCGAGGGCTACATCAAGGCGGGAGCCTTCGGCGACTCGGTGTCGCGCGAATACCGCCAGAGCACCTACGCGAACTCGGGCGACACCAACACCACCTACGACGCGCCGTGGACCCAGCCGTGGAGCCAGGTCTTCCCCAGCCAGGACCATCCGATCAACGCGAGCGACCGAGACGTGTCGTACGACGGCACGCAGCAGATCACGGCCGGCTACGGCATGATCGACCTGCCCTTCAACGAGACGATGAACGTGGTGACGGGCGTGCGCTACGAGACCACGCTGATGACGACCACGGTGGTGCCTGACAAGAACGCGACCTGGCTGGATCCCAACGATCCCTCGCAGACGCCGCTGTCCTTCACGGGCGCTCCCATCTGGAACGCCGACATCGACCAGGGCAACTGGCTGCCGATGATCGGATGGAACTGGAACATGGTGGAGAACCTGGTGCTGCGCACTTCGTTCGCGCAGACGCTGGCGCGACCCAACTTCTTCGAAATCGTGCCCGTGGTGCAGTACGAGTACGTGGGCGGCCCGATCTTCATCGGCAACTCGCAGCTGCAGATGAGCTCGCTGAACAACTACGACGTGCGCCTGGACTGGACCCCGATCGAGGGCTGGCTGCTCTCCGGCTCGGTCTTCTACAAGGAGATCTCGCAGCCGATCCAGTACACGCAGCGATTCAGCACCGGCTTCGCGTACACCACGGCGGTCAACTACGACAACGCCAACCTGTTCGGCGTGGAGCTTGAGGGCCGCGTCACGCTGGAGCCGCTGTTCGGCGAGGCGTTCACGGGACTCGCCGTGGGCACGAACTTCACCTACATGAACTCCCAGGTGGAACTGCCATCGCAGGATGCCTCCGCCCTGTCGAACTACGGTGTCGACGTTTCGTCGATTCCCATGACCGCGACACCCAACTATCTGGTGAATGCGAACCTGACCTACGACTACGAGCCCTGGGGCACGCAGCTTGGCCTGTTCTACAACTATCAGGGCAAGTCGCTCATCTCGGCTGCCACCACCGATGCAACGCCCTCCCCGCCGGCGCCGCCAGGACCGCAACCCGGCAGCCTGCTGGTGCCGGCGATCTACCAGGTGCCCTACGGCACCCTGAACTTCACCGTGCGACAACCGCTGATCTACGGCTTCACCGCCAACTTCGCGGCCAAGAACCTGACCAACCCCGTCCGCGAGACCCAGTACGAGGCCTTCAA
>CAIPQY010000439.1 GCA_903867275.1 uncultured bacterium
CACCCCGCCACCATTGGCCAACCCCCCACCCCCCGGCCTACCATAGCCCCGCATAACCAGACGGAGAGGCCACCATGGGCGAAGCGATCGACGATCCGCGCGAGCGCGCGGCAGGCGCAGCACTCGATACCGACGCAGCCCGACAGGAGGAACTCCGCGAGAACCGCGCACGCTGGGAGGCGGACACACGCGGCCCATCGGTGGCTGCCGAGGGCGAGCGCAAACCCGCCTTCCGCACGCAGGCGCTCGACTGGGAGATCGCACCGCTCTACACGCCGCTCGATCTGGCCGACGCCGGTTTCGATTACCAGAAAGATCTGAACTTCCCCGGCCAGTACCCCTTCACGCGCGGCACCGAGCCCAACGGCAAGCGCACGCGGCTCTGGACCATGGCGCAGGTGACGGGCTTCGGTCGCGGCATGGCCTGGGCCGAGCGCGCGCGCTACATGCTTGACCAGGGCCTGCAGGGTTTGATCCTCGAGTACGACCTGCCCACCACCAACGGCTACGACAGCGACAACCCGCTGGTCGCAGGTGAGGTGGGGCGCGCGGGCATGGCGCTCGACAGTCTGGAGGACATGGTCGAGGCCTTCGACCTGCCTTTCGACAAACTCAAGTACCTGATGAGCGTGTGCAACGCGCCGCAGCCCGTGAACCTCGCGATGATCATCGCCGCGCTCGAAGCCCGCGGTGTGGACCCGAAGAACTTCGTGCTGCACATCGTGAACGGGATCCTGATCGAGTACACCTGCGTGGGGCGTTACATCTATCCGCCCGAGCACGGACTGCGCATCGCCACCGATTGCTTCGAGTGGATCGTGCGCAACCAGCCGCACTGGGCGCCGATCTCGATCATCGCCGCGCAGCTGCAGCCGGCGCGCGCGAACCCCGTGCAGGAGATCGCTTTCTCCATCACGATCGCCATGGCCTACATCGATGCCATGCTCGAGCGCGGTTTCGATATCGACACGGTCGCGCCGTATTTCCATTTCGTGATCAATATCGATATGGATTTCTTCGAGGGCATCTGCAAGCTGCGCGCGTTCCGCAAGCTCTGGGCCCGCACGATGAAAGAGCGCTACGGCGCCACCGCGCCCGCGGCCATGAAGCTCCGCGTGATGACCTCGCCCAGCACCACCTCGCTCACGCTGCAGCAACCGCTGAACAACATCGGCCGCCTCGCGATCATGGCGACGGCCTGCGCGCTGGCAGGTGCTGGAGAGACCATGACCACGCCGCTCCACGATGAGGCGCATGCGCTGCCCTCGGGTGACGCCATCCGCGTGGGTGCTGCCATCCAGCATCTGGTGGCGCACGAGACCGGTGTGGCCGACACCACCGACCCGCTTGCGGGCTCCTACTACGTCGAGTCGCTCACCAAGAAAATCGAGGACGCCGCACACGAGGAGATCGACCGCGTGCTCGCCATCGGCGGCGCGCGCAAGGCCATCGAGCAGGGCTATTTCCAGCGTGAACTGGGGCGCGAGCAGTTCCGCCGCCAGCGCGAGATGGAGTCCGGGCGTCGCAAGCTCGTGGGCGTGAACCACCTCGTGGCGGAAGAACCCAAGCGCGAACTCGAGATCTGGCGTCTTGCCGATGACATGGAAACCCAGCAGATCGCCAAGCTCGCCGCACTGCGTGCGCGGCGCGACCAGCCGGCGGTGGATGCCGCACTCGCCGCCGTGCGCGAGGCGGCGCGTTCGGGCACCAATCTGGTCGATCCGTGTCTGGTGGCCGTGAAGGCGCTCGCCACGCACGGAGAAATCTGCAACGCCATGCGTGATGTCTTTGGCGAGCACCACCCGGACAGCCAGACGGCAGGGGTGTGATGCGCCTTTCCTGCCTGCTGGTCTCTGCACTGCTGCTCGCTGCCTGCGGAGGCGATCCGCGCCCAAGCAGCAGTTGCCGGATCCCCGCTGATGGCAAGGTGCTCGCGATCGGGGATTCCATCACGCGCGGCCACGGCGCCGATGGCCACGGTTACCCCGAACAGTTGCAGGATCTGCTGCGGGCATCGGCAGGACGCGCTGGCGTACAGGTTGTGAACATGGGCTTGGATGGCGAGCGCAGCGACGGCTTGCTCGCGCGCATCGATGCGGCCATCGCCGCGAACGCCCCTGCGGTGGTGCTCATCACCACCGGTGGCAACGACCTGCTGCGGCGTGTCGATGAGGCCTCAGTGCGTTCCAATCTCGGTGCGATCGTGCAACAGGTGCGCATGGCGGGCGCCTGGCCGGTGGTGTTCGCGGTGCCCAAGCCGACGCTCTCCGTTGCGGTGGGCTTCGGCTCGGATCACGAGATCTATCAGGAACTGGCCGATGGCGGCACGCGCGTGATCCCGGACGTGGTGGGTGATGTGCTCGCCGACGATGCCCTGCGATCCGACACCATCCACCCCAACGCGAACGGTTATGCGCGGATGGCGCAGGCCGCTTTCGATGCCTTGTCGGAGTGCCGTTGATGCGCGCAGCCGTTTTTCACGCCGCCGGCAGCCCCCTGTCGATCGAGCAGGTACCCGATCCGCATCCCGCGGCCGGTGAGGTGCTGATAGAGGTCGCGCGCGCCGGCATCTGCGGCTCGGACTTGCAGGTGGCCAAGCTCGGTGCAGCCGCGCCTGGCACGATCTTCGGGCACGAGTTCGCCGGACGCATCCTCGAGGTGGGCGCAGGCTGCGGCTCGCAGTGGCGCACGGGTGATGCCGTGACGGCACTGCCCATCCGCGTATGCGGGCACTGCGAAGCCTGTGACGAGGGCGCGCACGCGCTCTGCCCCTCGGTGGTGTTCACCGGCACCACGCTCGCCTTCAGCGGCGCCTATGCGCAGTACGTGACGGCGCCGGTGGGCATGCTGCAGCGACTGCCTTCCGGCGTGGGCTTTGACGAGGGCGCGATGATCGAGCCGCTTGCGGTGGCCTTCCATGCGGTGGGGCGCGCGGAACTCGCGCGCGGTGCCTCTGTGCTGGTGCTCGGCGCAGGCCCCATCGGTGCAGGCGTGGCGCTCTTTGCACGCCACGCGGGTGCGCGGCATGTGGTGGTGAGCGAGCATTTTCCCTCGCGGCGCGAGCGGGCGTTGATGTTGGGTGCCACCGCGGTGCTGGATCCGGGTGCTGAGGATGTTGCGGCGCGCTTCGCGGCCATCACAGGGCATGCGCCCAAGATCGTTTTCGAGTGCACCGGCAAGCCAGGGATGATCCAGCAGGCGGTGGAACTGGCGGGGCTGCGCGGGCGCGTGGTCGTGGTGGGGCTCTGCCTGCAGGAAGACCGCATCCTGCCGCTGCCGGGCTTCCTGAAGGAACTCTCGATCAGCTTTGCGCAGTGCTACCACGAGCGCGATTTTGCCGCTGTGATTGACGCCATCGCGCGCGGTGAGGTGGCGCCGCAGCCCATGCATACCGCCACGGTGGGCTTCGATGAATTGCCGGGGGTCTTCGATTCACTGCGCGG
>CAIPQY010000440.1 GCA_903867275.1 uncultured bacterium
CCGCCTACACCGAGCTGAACGACCCCGACATCCAGCGCGAGAAGTTCACCGCGCAGCTGCAGGGCATCGACGACGAGGAGAGCACCTTCCGCACGCTCGACGAGGATTTCCTGGAGTCGCTGAAGGTGGGCATGCCGCCCGCCGGCGGCATGGGTCTGGGCATGGATCGCCTGGTGATGCTGCTCACCAATTCGCCCAGCATCCGCGACGTGATCTTCTTCCCGCTGCTGAAGAAGCACTGAGCAGGCATGAACGCTCCGCGCGCAACGCTGTCGCTGGCATGCCTGCTGGTGGTGGCTGCGCTGCTGGGTGCGCGCGCGGCCGACCGCACCGAACGCTGGTACGAGGTGAAGGTGGCCGGCAGGCTGGCAGGGTGGATGCGATCGGTTGAGGCTGCCGTGCCCGAAGGTTGGCGCACCGAGACCGAGACGCGCCTGCGACTTTCTCGCGGTGGCGTGACGCTGGACATGGTCAACACCGGCTGGATCGTGGAGAGCGCCGACGGCAAGCCGATCAGCGGCGGCCGCACGCAGGTGGGCAGTGGTCAGAGCGTGCGCGTGACGTGGAAGTACGGACCCGATGCTGTCGCGGAACGCACCATCGAGGGCGCGCGCATCATCGACCGCAAGCTTCCGGCGGTGCCCGCCGACGCCCTGCCCCCGCATGCCGCCGACGTGGCCGCGGACAGGCATCGCAATCTCGGTGACGCGGTGATCACGCAGCTCGTGTTCGAGCCGACGCAGGGCTCGCAGCCCCAGACGGTGGTGAGCACGCGCGGGGCCGAGGAGACGGTGTCGGTCGCGGGCGTGCCCGTGACGGCCACGCGCTGGTCCATGAAGGGAGCGCTCGTGCCACCGGGATCGGCGGAATGGCGCACCGCCGTGGGCGACCTGGTGCGAAGTCTGTCGCCGACCGGGTTGGGTGAGATCGAGAGCATCCTCAGCACCGAGGAGCGTGCCAAGCGCGCGCTGGATCTGGCAGGCGCGCCACCCGAGGTGATGGTGGCCAGTTTCGCGCAGCCCGATCGTCCGCTCGCCGATCCAGCCACGCTCCGGCGCATGCGCGTGCGTGTCACGGCCATGCGCGACGCGATTCCCGTGCCTCCTGAGATGGGGCTGCAGCGAGTGAGCCCCAGCGGCAAGGGCCACGAAATCACGGTCGATCTCGACAAGCCAGCGCAGCCGGCCTTGGTCGCCGAGCGCGAGGATCCCGCCTATCTCGCGGCCTCGCCCATGATCAACGCGAAGGATCCGCTGCTGATCAAGTTGGCTGCCGCTGCCGTGGCCGACGCGCCTGCGGACATGGGGCTGCGTCTCGAGCGGCTGCGCGCCGCCACCTTCCAGCAACTCTCCAGGAAGAATCTCGGCAGCGCGCTGGCCAGCGCCAGCGAGGCCGCGCGCACGCGCTCGGGCGACTGCACGGAGCACGCGGTGCTGCTGGCGGCACTGCTGCGTGCGCAGGGCATCCCCTCGCGCGTGGTCGCGGGCCTGGTGTGGTGCGACCAGTTCGCCGGCAAGAAGGACGTGTTTGGGTGGCACCTGTGGACCCAGGCGCTGATCGATGGCCGATGGATCGATCTGGATGCCACGCTGCCGCCGGGCAAGGGGCTGTTTCATCCGGGTCACATCGCGCTCGCGGCCACCGCGCTCAGCGATCCGGCGGGGGATCCATCATGGGCCACGTTGCTTGCGGCACTTGGCAACCTGCAGGTGGAGGTGCTCGATGGAGCGCGTGAGTGACGTGCCCCAGCTTCCTGCGCGCGACCCGAATGGCCACAAGGGCACGTTCGGCAGCGTGCTCGTGATCGGTGGCCACGCGCGCAATCCCGTCATGCTCGGTGGACCGGCGTTGGCCGCTCGCGCGGCGCTGCGCAGTGGATGCGGACTGTGCACGCTCGCCATGCCTGCGCCGCTGCTTGCACCCGCCTTGTCGGTGGCCAGCAGCGCCACGGGCTGCGAACTGCCCGTCGACGCGCATGGCGAACTGCTGGCATCCGCGGCGGCCGAGGCGCTGGATCCCATCATCGAGCGCGCGCAGGCGGTGGTGGTGGGGCCCGGGCTTGGTCGCGGCTTCCCGGTGCAGCAGATGGTGGTGCGGCTTGCATCCATGGTGCGCGTGCCGCTGGTCATCGATGCCGATGCGCTGAACGCGCTCTCGGAGACGGTGGACTTCGCCACCGACATGAAGGCGCCCATCGTGATCACGCCGCATCCCGGCGAGTTCGCGCGCCTCGCGGAGGCGCTGCACATGCATTTGGATGCGGTGGATCCGGCCGCGCGTGCCGCATCGGCGGTGTCGCTGGCCGCGCGACTTGGCTGCGTGGTGGCCCTCAAGGGCGCGAACACCGTGGTCAGCGACGGCGTGCGCGTTTGGACATGCGATGCCGTGGAACCGGCGCTGGCCACTGGCGGAAGCGGTGACGCGCTCGCCGGGCTGCTGGGTGGACTCGCGGCGCAGTTCGTGCGTGCGCGGGATGGGGCGCGGCTCGACCTGTTCGAGGTGACGCGTCTCGCCGTGCAGGTGCACGCCGACAGCGCACGCCTGTGGGCCGCGAAGCACGGACACGCCGGCATGCTTGCGCAGGAGATCGCCGATGGCATCCCCGATGCCATGGCTTCCATGCGCGCGTGATCGGTGGATCTGTCCCAATTCCGTCCATGTGCCGCCGATAGACTCCACCGCATGACCGCCAAGACGAACGAAGGCACGACCATGCCGCACGTGCCCATCCGCGACCTGCAGCCCGCCACCTACGTGAATGGGGTGTACTCGCTGGTCAATCCGCAGGTGGGCATCACCCGCGCCGGCAAGCCCTTCTTCAAGGCCCTCATCCGTGACGCCACCGGCGAGGTGCCCGTGCGGGTGTGGACCTTCGAGGAGGCCAGCATGCCCGAGGTCACGCGCACCGGCTTCGTCTTCGTGAGCGGCCAGACGCAGAACTACAACGGTCAGGTGCAGATGATCGCCGAGACCATCCGCGGCGTGGATGTCGAAGAGAAGGATCTCGCTCGCCTGCTGCCCGCCACCAAGGGCGACATTCAGGGCATGATGGACGAGGTGTCGGCTCTGCTTCGTTCCATGAAGCACCCCGGCATGCTTGCGCTGGCCGAGCAGTATCTGGCCACCGCCGCGCTCATGGATCGCTTCCGCAGCGCACCGGCCGCGGTGAGCGTGCATCACGCGTTCCTGGGCGGGTTGTTGGAGCACACGCTGCAGTTGATGAAGCTGGCGGATGTCATGTTGCCGCTCTATCCGGCGCTCAACCGAGATCTGGTGCTCATGGGACTTTTCCTGCACGACCTCGGCAAGACCGCCGAGCTGGAATGGGAGAAGGGCTTCACCTACACCGCCGACGGCAACCTGATCGGTCACGTGGTGCGTGGCGCGGTGTGGCTGCATGGCATGGCCGCCAAGGCCGCCGCCGAGCGTGGCGCCGCGCTGCCGCCCGATGCGCTGCGCGTGCTCATGCACATGATCGTCAGCCACCATGGTGAACTTGCGCATGGCGCCGCCAAGGTGCCCAGCACGCCGGAGTCCATGTTCGTGGCCATGCTCGACAACCTCGACGCCAAGGTGGCCACCACGCTGGTGGCTGCAGCGCGCGAAAAGGGCGATTCGCACGAGCCCGGCCACGAGTTCAGCGACAAGGTGTGGGCGCTCGACGTGAAGGTGTATCGCCCCGATCCGTTGCAGGGTCCTGGCGCGGCCTGATCACGCTCGGGCGCGTCGTTCGGCTTCGTCGCGCAGCGCTTCCATGGCGATCGGCGGCAGCAGCGCGAAGCACCATGTGCGGCGCGCAGCCAGTTCGCGCGACTGCCGTGCCGCCGCGGCCGAAGCCTCCAGTGCCTGCAGCGATTCCAGATCGCCGGCGCGATGCATGCGCGCTTCGTTGCGCTCTGACAGCATGTCGCGAAACAGCGTGCGACGCCGCGCGTCACCCCGAGGCAGTGCCGCGATCATGTCCAGCGCACGGCGCCGCGCCGGGCTCGGTCCGGTGCCGCCGCCCGCGAGCAGGTGCGGATCGCACCAGGCGCGTCGGAAGGGCATGGGCGTCACCCCATCGTGCGTGTCGCTGGGTGCCGGCAACGACAGACGCGCGTTCGCGCTCACCACATCGAAGGCGGGCGGCACCCATCCCAGCCAGCCGCGGAACCATCGGTCGGTGGCCGATTCGTACACGCCGCCGCCAAGTCCGTGCACGAATCGATCCGCGAGCGCCGTGCGCGCCAAGGCACTCATCAGGAACGCGCGTGGCACCACCGGCGTTCCCGCCTGAAGGGCCTGCGACACCTGTGCGGCATTCGCGCGCACGCGTTCGCCCTGCGAACCGATCAGCCAGACCGGCAATTCCACCGAACCTTCGTGCATGCGCAATGCGCGCGCCGCGCGTGGGGCCGATGCGAGCGCCGCGTTGAATGCCTGCGCGCAGGCCGCCGGATCGGCCAGCATGCGTTCCACCAGCCGCTGCGCCAGCGAGGTGCGCATGAGGTCGCTCGCGCGCACCAGGCGTGGCGTGGGCAGCCAGGGTGCGGCGCATTGCAGCAGGGCTGCCGCGCCCTGCATGGCGGCATCGGTGTGCGTGCGTTGCTGCAGCAGGGCGGTCTCGATCGCGCGCAGGGCGTGTGCCACGGCATCCGTGGTGCCCTCGCCCGGTTCGATCGGTCGTGGGCGGAAGGCCGGACAGCGCATGCCGGCGGTTTCCCCGCCCGCAACCGCGAAACGATGTCCGCGCACGCCCCACCATCCATCCGCGCGGCGGAAGGGCCACTCCACGACCATGCCGTCGAATCCATCCTGATCCACCACCAGATGCACCGCTTCAGCGCCTTCACGCGTCGCCACGGCCTGTGCCCACAGGTTCTTCGCCAGGATGCCTGCATGCCAGCACTCGCTCTGATGACCGCTGGCGATCACCGGTCGGTCCGGCAACCCCAGCGCCGCGCGCGCTTCGCTTCGCCAGGTCTCGATCGGCTTGCCTTCAACACGGTCGGGCGCGGCAGCCAGTGCGTGGCCGGGTCGCACCACCAGTTCCACGCCGGCGGTGGTCGTGGTCATCCGTCCTGTGCGTCCTGCTTCGAGATCGCGGCCAGCAGCCCTCGCGTGGCCGCGGATGACAGGCGACGACGGCAGCGCTGCAGTTCGCGGTGCATGGTTTCGCGATACACCCGCAACCGACGCTCGGGATCATCCAGATCGCCGCCGAAGGTGCGGTTCAGATCCTTGTAGATGCGGCGCACCGGAATCTCGCGCACGCGCAGTCCGTTCGCCGCGGCCTGCACCCAGAACTGCAGCGGAAAGTCGTAGCCATCCACGCTCAGGGTGAGGTTGCGCGTTGCGCCAACGCGATAGGCCTTGAAGCCGCAGAAGGCGTCGGTGATGCCGAGCCCCAGGCGCTGGTTCAGTTCCGCCGTGATCGACTCGTTCACCTTGCGCCGCGCGGCAGGCGCGTCATCGTCGCCCGCGTCGTCGCGCAGGTAGCGGCTGCCGCTCACCACGTCGGCGTCACCCTGCTCGATCGCGTGCACGAAGTCGGGGATCTGCGCCGGCTCATGCTGCTCGTCGCAGTCCATGGTGATCACCCAGGCGTAGCCGTCGTGTTCGGCACGCTGCAGGATTTCCTGCATGGCGCGACCGTAGCCACGGTTGCGGCCGTGTCGGATCACCTCCACGCGGTGGCGGGCCAGCATGGTGGGTGTCTCGTCGGTGCTTCCGTCATCCACCACCAGCACATCGCGTGCAAAGTCCTGCACGCGTCGCAGCACCCGGTCGATCGTGGCGGCCTCGTTGAACACGGGGATCGCCAGCAGGATGGATGAGCGGTCGGTGGACATGGCGTGCAGCGTAGGGGTTCGGAGCGATCCGTTGAAGCGAAATCCGCGGATCGGTTGGAGGGTTCAGGGATCGAGGCCCAGCGCATTCCAGCGCTTCTGCACCTCCTGCGTGGTGCTGGGGTGGTGTGGGTGCCATCCGGCTCCATGCGGTCGATGCGTGTGCCGCGAGCGTCGGTCCGCTCTTCGTAGGCCGGCGCGTCGGGATTCACGCGCACCTGCAGCGTGCGCGAGCCGTCCTCCGCGGTGCGCCAGGCGAAGGGTCGCTGGCACAGGCGCAGCGCGCTTGCATCGAGCGCGTACACGATGGCCTCGCCGTCTGGCTCCGCGCCGCGCGGCAGCACCTGCGCCAGCGACATGGCCAGCGCCTGCGGCAGATAGGCGGTCGGCGGCAACTCCCAGTTCTGCGGCTCCTCCGCCACGCCTTCGTTCTGCGACGACACGATCAGCTCGCGGCCGGGCGAGCCGTCCGCGCGCCGTCCGCGGATGCCCAACTGACTGAAGTGGGTGTCCGGTCCCACGCCGCGCTGTGTGCTGCGCACGGACCAGGCTTCGGCCCCCATGTCGAAGGCCACCCAGTATCGAGCCTGCGTCTCCACGCGGTTCACGCCATCGGGACTGAAGGTGCGTGCGGCAATCTTCAGCAGCAGCCCCGGCTCGGCATTCGATGCATCACGCTGCGCCGTCAAGCCGCCGATCGCCGCATCCGCGCGCATGCCCTTGCCAAGCGAGGTTTCCACCCAGCCCACTTCCTGTTCCGAGCCATCAGGCAATCGGCGCCAGATGCGATGCATCACCGGCTTGGTGTCCGCAGCGGCGATCGCCTTCAGGCGTTCGGGGGTGAGGCTCTTCACGATGGCAGCGCCGCGATCCAGTTGCGCAGCGCGCGCGGCCTGCAGTTCGCGTGGATCCACCACGGTGGCTGTCGCGAAGCTCGCGTCCAGCGACGATTCCACATCGGCGAAGTTCTGCATCGAGGTCACCGCACCAAGGCTCACGAAGATGCCCTCGCCGTTGTCGACCACCATCCATCCGGCCACGTTCGTGATGTTGTCGCGTGTGGCACCAGCCCACACGATGCGCGCATTGCGTCCGGACACTTTCGCGTCGCGCTCGGACAGCGTCTTCACCGTCGCGCCGCCGATCGCCAGATTGCCCACCGCACCTTGCAGCTGCTTGGCGCAGTCGGTCTTCGGGTCCGGTGCAAAGGCCATCTGAACGCGCATGCTCCAGGGCGGCTGTCCGGGTCCGGACTCCACCTGCCAGGCGGGGAACTCTTCCGCGACCATGCGTCGCACGCTGGCGCCAAGCGGCAAGCGCATTGAGAGGCCAATGGCGGTGAATTCAAATGGTTTGGTTTCCAGTGTTGGGGTGTCCAAATCCTTCGCGGGGGGATTCTTTTCCGCCGATGCAGGACTTTGAGTCCCAATAACCTTCGATTTATCGGTAATTGTTGCGTTGCGGGGCTTCGCAGCGTCGCCACTTGCGGTCGAGGGGGGCGCGGCGTGCGCGAGAAGGCCTGAAAGAAGGGGGGCAACAAGGCATGCCAAGTTCATGAAGTGGAATCTACCCGCGAATGCACCCCTTGACGGACTCGGGGATTTGGGTAACTTTGTCCGTTCTCGCCATTGCCGACTGCGATGGGCACGGTGCCCGCAGCGACAAGGCATGACTCGTGACGCAAGAGCAGGAAACGCCATGACAGGCGGCAAGATTCGCATCCGCATGGAAGCCTACGACCACCAGGCCCTCGACGCTTCGGCGCGCGAGATCGTGGATCACGCCAAGCGCACCGGCGCTCGCGTGGCTGGTCCGGTGCCGCTGCCAACCCGTCGCGAGATTTACACCGTCCTTCGCTCGCCCTTCATCGACAAGAAGAGCCGCGAGCAGTTCGAGATCCGCACCCACAAGCGCATCATCGACATCACCGAAGTGAACCCGCGCACCGTCGATGCGCTGAACCGCCTGGTGGTGCCCGCCGGCGTGTTCATCAAGATCAAGGCCTGATTCGCAAGGAATTCACCCAATGACCGCTGCAGCAATCCTTGGCAAGAAGATCGGCATGTCCCGCTGGTTCATGGCGGACGGAACCAACATTCCCGTCACCGTGATCGAGGCGGGTCCGTGCGTGGTCACGCAGGTGAAGACCGCTGCGACCGACGGCTATGCCGCCGTGCAGCTGGCCTTCGACGATGCGAAGGCCCGCACCAGCAAGCAGCCCGTGATGGGCCACGACGCCAAGGCCGGCTCCGATCCCAAGCGTCTGCACCGCGAACTGCGCCTCGACACCGACAAGGATGCCGAAGGTTTCACGCTCGGCCAGTCCGTGACCGTGAGCGCGCTCGAGGGCATCAAGTTCGTCGACGTGACCGGCACCAGCAAGGGCAAGGGTTTCCAAGGCACCATGGTGCGCTGGAACTTCAAGGGCCTGTGCGCCAGCCACGGCACGGAGCGCAAGCACCGTTCGCCCGGCAGCATCGGTGGCGGCGGCGCCGACCGTGGTCGCGGCCCCAAGATCAAGAAGGGCAAGAAAATGTCCGGCCACATGGGCGACGAGCGGGTCACCGTTCGCAGCCTCGATGTGGTCAGCATCGATGCCGAGAAGAATCTGCTCGTGGTGAAGGGGGCTGTCCCCGGCGCCAGCAACGGCTACCTGTTCATCCGGACGCCAACGCGTCTCTACAAGCGAAAGGCTCGAATCCAGGCCGGTAAGTGACCTGGATGGCTGGGCAGGCCCTTGCGGGAACCACCCACGCCGAAACAAGCGAACCCCAAACCGAGTCGATCCCTGCCGCCGCCCGATTGTGAAGGGCTGCGGAGGGTAGGCGAGTAGGCCAAGTGGCCAAAGGTGAATGATCATGATTGAACTCCCAATCCTTGATTTGCACGGCAAGAAGATTGACGTGCTGAAGATCGACGAGAGCACGCTCGGTGGCGAGATCCGCCACGCGCTGCTGAAGCAGGCTTACGTCACCACGCACACGAACCAGCGACAGGGTTCCGCCCGCACCAAGGGCCGCGGATCCGTCAATGGCTCGACCCGCAAGCTGTACAACCAGAAGGGCACCGGCAATTCGCGCGTCGGTGCTTCGCGCATTCCCGGCCGCAAGGGCGGTGGCGTGGCCTTCGAGAAGACCCGCGACCGCGACGCCTTCCGCACCCAGATGACCCGCAAGATGCGCCGCCTTGCCAACCGCAACGCGCTGCTCGCCAAGCTGGTCGACGGTGAAGTGAAGTGCTTCAGCGATCTGGCCTTCAAGCAGCCCCAGACCAAGGCATTCGCCGCGGTGCTCAAGACCATCGGCATCGATCGCAGCTGCCTGGTTGCGCTTGATGGCGGCAACGAGAACGCCCGCCTGAGCGCGCGCAACATCGACAACGTCACCGTGACCCGCATCGAGCAGTTGAACGCCTTCGACCTGCTGAACCACCGCTTCATGGTGGTCGACAAGGCAAGTCTGCAGGCGTTCATCGACGGTTCCGCCCTGAAGGGCACGAAGGAGTCCGCCTAATGCACGCGACCCACATCATCCGCCGTCCAGTCGTGACGGAAAAGGCCAGCTACCAGACGGGCGAGAGCAATCGCTACACGTTCGAGGTGGCCGGCACCGCCCGCAAGGATCAGATCAAGGCCGCGGTGCAGGAGCTGTACAAGGTGCGTGTGCTCGGTGTGAGCACGCAGAACCGCAAGGCCCGTGACCGTCAGTACAAGTACGGCATGGTCGCTGGTGCAACCACCAAGCGCGCCATCGTGAAGGTGCACCCCGAGGACAAGATCGAGCTCTTCTGAGCTGAGGAATTCCCATGGCGATTCGCATCTACAAGAAGACCACCAACGGCCGTCGCAACGCCAGCGTGAACATGCACGTTGAGGTGACGCGTTCCAAGCCCGAGAAGAGCCTGTGCCGTGCGCTGCCCAAGACCGGCGGCCGCAACTGCCAGGGCAAGCTCACCGTCATCCAGCAGGGCGGAGGCCACAAGCGCCGCTACCGTCTGATCGACTTCAAGCGTCGCAAGGACGACGTGGTGGGCACCGTGATGACGGTCGAGTACGACCCCAACCGCACCTGCCACATCGCCCTGGTGGAATACACCGACGGCGAGAAGCGCTACATCCTCTGCCCCAAGGGCCTCACGGTCGGCGGCAAGGTGATCAGCAGCAAGGACGCGGTTGAGCCCGAGGCGGGCAACTGCATGCCGCTGAAGCACATCCCCACCGGTCTCGACGTGCATTGCATCGAGATGACCCCCGGCAAGGGCGGCGCCCTGTGCCGCGCCGCGGGCATGGCTGCGCGTCTGACCAACAAGGAAGGCCGCATGGCCACCCTCGTGCTGCCCAGCGGCGAAATCCGCCAGGTGCTGCTCGAGTGCCGCGCCACCATCGGCTCGGTTGGCAACGCCGACAACGGCAACGTCATTCTCGGCAAGGCCGGCCGCGCGCGCTGGCTCGGCCGTCGTCCCCGCACCCGCGGTGTCGCCATGAGCCATCACCAGCACCCGCACGGTGGTGGTGAAGGCCGTTCGAAGGGTGGCCAGGAGCCCTCGAACGCCAGCGGCACCCAGTCGAAGGGCGGTCGTACCCGTCGCTTCGGCATGTCCAGTGACCATCTCATCATCCGTCGCCGCTATAGCCGGCGTTACGGCCAGCTGAAGCTGTGATTCCAGGAGACCACGCATGAGCCGTTCCTCCAAGAAGGGTCCTTTTGTCGACGAGCGTCTCTACCGCAAGGTGGAGAAGATGCAGTCATCCGGCCGCCGTCAGCCGCTGAAGACGTGGCGCCGCTCGTGCACGATCGTGCCCGAGTTCGTCGGTGTCACGTTCCAGGTGCACAACGGCAGGGGTTTCCACGATGTCTTCGTGACCGAAGACATGGTGGGCCACAAGCTGGGCGAGTTCTCGATCACCCGCCTGTTCAAGGGCCACACGAACAAGAAGGAAGGCATCGACGGCGGCGAGAAGTCAGCCGGCTGATTCGGAGTACACCCATGGCCTACATCTCTTCCCATCGTTTCGCTCGCATCGCCCCGCGCAAGGCACGGTTGGTGGCTGATCTGATCCGCGGCAAGCCCGTCGATCAGGCGCTGACCGAGCTGCAGTTCACCAAGAAGCGCGGCGCGTTCTTCCTTCGTTACGTGCTCCGCAGCGCCATCGCGCAGGCGGAGCAGGCCAATGTCGATCCGGGTCGTCTCTTCGTGAGCGAGAGCCGCGTCGACGAGGCACCCACCATCAAGCGATTCCAGCCAAAGGATCGCGGTCGTTCGCATCAGATTCTCAAGCGCAACAGTCACCTGATTGTTGGCGTGGACGTTCGCTGAGGAAAACACCATGGGACAGAAAGTCCATCCATTCGGTTTCCGCGTCGGTGTGACCGAGGCTCACAAGAGCCGCTGGTTCGCACCCAAGGCCCTGTTCGGCGAGCTGCTGATCGAGGACTACAAGATCCGCAAGTACGTGGACAAGCGCCTCAACCGCACGCCGCCCTTCGCGGCCGTGAGCGATGTGCACATCGAGCGCACGCGCGAGGAGCTGACCGTCATCATCAAGACCGCGCGCCCGGGCCAGGTCGTGGGCCTGAAGGGTGCCGAGGTCGAGAAGCTGACCAACGACCTGCAGACCCTCACGGGCCGCAAGGTCGCGATCCGCATCATCGAGATCAAGAACCCCGAGATCGACGCCCGTCTGATCGGCGAGACCCTCGCCGAGCAGCTGAAGAAGCGCGCGAACTTCCGCAAGGTGCTGAAGCAGCGTTGCGAAGGCGCCATGCAGAACGGTGCGCTCGGCGTGAAGATCCAGCTCAGCGGTCGCCTTGGCGGCGCTGAAATGAGCCGCACGCTCGACAGCCGTCTGGGCAAGATTCCGCTCAGCACGCTGCAGGCGAACGTGGATTACGCCGTGGTTCACGCATTCACCACCAGCGGTGCGCTGGGCGTGAAGGTGTGGGTCTACAAGGGCATGTACAGCCAGGACCAGCAGGACGAAGTGGTGTCGAACGCGGCCGGTGGCCGTGCGCGCGCCCGCGGCCGTCGTTGAAAGATTGAACACGAGGACCAGCCATGAGCATGATGCCCAAGCGAGTGAAGTTCCGGAAAGAGCAGCGTGGCAAGCTGAAGGGCAACGCCACGCGCGGCAACTACGTTGCCTACGGCGATTACGGTCTGCAGAGCCTCGAGCCGCACTGGCTCAGCGCCCGTCAGATCGACGCCGGCCGCATCGCGGCGCAGCACTTCCTGCGCCGTCAAGGCAAGCTCTACATCCGCGTCTTCCCAGACAAGCCCATCTCCAAGAAGCCCCTCGAGACCCGAATGGGTACGGGCAAGGCGGATGTGGAATTCTGGGCCGCCCGCATCAAGCCGGGCACGGTGCTCTTCGAGATCGCCGGCGTTCCTGAGGACCTCGCGAAGCAGGCCTTCGCGCGAATCGCACACAAGATGCCCGTGAAGTGCCGCTTCGTGGCCCGACGCATCGCAGTCTGACCGGAGTTCACCATGGAAAGCACCGAGATCCGAAAGTTGACCGACGAGCAGATCGCGAGCGAGCTGGCAGCCGCGCGCCGCAAGGTTTTCAACCTGCGCGCCCAGGCCGTGACCGAGAAGGTGGAGAACACCAGCCAGTTCCGCACCACCCGCCGCACCATCGCCCGCCTGCTCAC
Source organism: uncultured bacterium (assembly GCA_903867275.1). Taxonomy (GTDB): domain Bacteria; phylum Planctomycetota; class Phycisphaerae; order Phycisphaerales; family SM1A02; genus SYAC01. Next base: position 12,479 of record CAIPQY010000440.1, read on the forward strand.
CGAGCAGGGCGCGCGCACCAAGACCGGAGCCAAGGCATGAGCCACGAACACACGATCATCGTGCCCGAGAACAGTCCGCGCCGCGTCGGCGTGGTCGAGAGCGACAACCGCGACAAGACCCGCAAGGTCGTCGTGGCCTTCGTCGCCCGCCACCCCAAGTACGGCAAGTTCACCAAGCGCCGCACGGTGCTTCAGGTGCACGACGAGAAGAACGAGAGCCGCGTCGGCGATCGCGTTGAGGTGGCCGAGTGCCGCCCCATCAGCCGCACCAAGAGCTGGACGCTTGTCCGAGTGGTCGAGAAGGCCCCGGTGAAGCTGTTCGCCATCACGGAGGAGGCGGGTCGCTGAAAGGCGCCCGACACACGTCATGATTCAGAAGGAATCACGCATCGAGGTCTGTGACAACAGTGGCGCCAAGGAAGCCATGGTCATCGGCATCATGGGCGTCAGCACCGCCAAGGGACGCTTCACCCGCGTCGCCATGGGCGTGGGCGACAAGGTCCTCGTGGCCGTCAAGAAGGCGCTGCCCACCGGCGACGTGAAGAGTGGCGACAAGGCCACCGCCGTCATCGTGCGCACCAAGTACCCCACCCGTCGTCCCGACGGCAGCTACGTGCGCTTCGACTCGAACGCATGCGTGCTGATCGACGCCGAGGGCAATCCCCGCGGCACCCGCATCTTCGGCGCCGTGGCGCGCGAGCTGCGCGAGAAGAACTTCATGAAGATCGTTTCCCTGGCATCGGAGGTCGTCTGACATGGCTCGACACGTACGCAAGGGTGACATGGTGATCGTCACCGCGGGCAACAACCGCGGCACGGTCGGCGAAGTGCTGGAGGTCATCACCGACAGCGATCGCGTGATCGTGAAGGGCGTCAACATCCGCACCAAGAATCTCCGCCGCAGCCAGACGCGCCCCCAGGGCGGCCAGGTGAAGCAGGAGATGCCCATTCACATCAGCAACGTGAGCCCCGTGGTGGACGGCAAGCCGTCCCGCGTGCGGTTCGTGACCAAGCCCGATGGCAGCAAGGTTCGCGTGGCGTCGCGTGGTGGCAAGGAGCTGCACACGCTTCACAAGGCCCGCGGCAAGGCGAAGGCCTGATTCGGAGACAGAACCATGGCAGCAACACGTGAAATTCCCCGTCTGCAGAAGTCCTTCCGCGAGGAAGTCATCCCCAAGGTGCTGAAGGAGTTCGGGCTGAAGAACGCCAACCAGGTGCCGAAGGTGGCCAAGGTCATCGTGAGCACCGGCGTCGGCAAGCGTCTGGAGAACCAGAAGCTGAAGCCCGAGCACCGTGAGGCGGTGGTCGACACCTATCGCAAGATCACGGGCCAGAACCCGATCATGATCAAGGCCAAGAAGGCCGTGAGCAACTTCAAGGTCCGCGAGGGTTCGCCCAGCGCGTTCATGGTCACCCTGCGTCGCGACCGCATGTGGGGCTTCCTGGATCGTCTGATCAACCTCGCCATCCCCCGCATCAAGGACTTCCGCGGCGTGAGCGACAAGAGCTTCGACCGTGGCGGCAGCTGGGCGATGGGTCTCACCGAGCAGGCCGTGTGGCCCGAGATCAACATGGCCAACGTCAACTTCAGCCACGGCATGCACGTGAACATCGTGTTCGAGAACAGCGATCCCAAGATGAGCCGCTTCGTGCTCGCCGAACTGGGCATGCCCTTCGTGCGACCTGAAGAGAACAGCAAGAAGGCCTGAACCGGAGCAACCCCATGGCCAGCAAGCGAACCTTCGTCAAGATGCAGCAGAAGCCCAAGTTCAGCACGCGCAAGCGCAATCGGTGCGAAATCACCGGTCGCGGCAATGGCGTGTACCGCAAGTTCCGCGTGTGCCGTCACATGCTCCGCGAACTCGCACTGCAGGGCATGGTGCCCGGCATGCGCAAGGCCAGTTGGTGAGCCCACAAGAGAGGAACCACCCATGCCCCTGAACGATCTCACAGCCGACATGCTCACCCGTATCCGCAACGCGGTCTCCAACCGCGCGCGACAGGTGATGGTCCTGGACAACAAGCTCAACCGCGGTGTGGCCAAGGTGCTGCACGAAGAGGGCTACATCCGCAGCTTCGAGACCATCGTCGATGGTCGCGGAGGGCTGATCCGCCTGGACCTGAAGTACGGTCCGGACGGCGCCAGCGTGATCAGCTCCATCGATCGCGTGAGCAAGGCCGGCTGCCGCGTGTACCGCGGCGTCGAGGAACTTCCCAAGCCCCAGCAGGGCCTGGGCATCGCCATCATCACCACCAGCCGCGGCGTCATGAGCGACCGCGCCTGCCGAGAATCACGCCTGGGCGGCGAAATCGTCGCCACGGTGTGCTGAGAGAGAGACACAGGAGACAGTCATGAGCCGAATTGGACGCAAGAGCATCGCAGTGCCCGCCGGCGTGAAGGTGCAGGTCAACGCCAGCACCCGCGTGGTGGATCTGCAGGGCCCGAAGGGCAAGCTGGCTTTCACCCACCGACCCGAGGTGAAGGTGAGCTACAGCGACGCCGACAAGGCGATCACCTGCGACATGGATCCGGCGCTGGTCGAGGTGGGCAACAACAATGCCTACTGGGGCACCACCCGTTCCGTGATCAACGGCATGGTCGAGGGCGTGCTGAAGGGCTACGAGAAGAAGCTCGAGATCGTGGGCGTGGGCTGGGGCGCGCGTCTGCAGGGCAAGAAGCTGGTGCTCGCGCTCGGCTTCGCCAACCCCATCGAGCTGAACGTGCCCGCCGGCGTGAACGTGAACATCAACGGCACCATCGTCGAGGTGAGTGGCCCCGACAAGCAGTCCGTTGGCGCGTTCGCCAGCCAGGTCCGCTCGCAGCGCAAGCCCGAGCCGTACAACGGCAAGGGCGTCAAGTACGTCGACGAAGTTGTCCAGCGCAAGCAGGGCAAGGCCTTCGGTAGCTGATCCACGGAGTGAACCAACCATGCCATCCGCAACCATCCTGAAGCACACTCGCCGCGCCCGCCGCAAGATCGGCCTGCGCAAGCGCATCAACGGCACCCCAGAGCGTCCGCGCCTGACGGTGTTCCGTTCGCTGAAGTTCATCTACGCGCAGATCATCGACGACGTCAGCGGTCGCACGCTGGCCGAGGCCACCGATCGCGCCCCCAAGGGCAAGACCGTGAAGGGCAAGACCGGCAGCGCCAAGGGCGTGGGCACCACGCTGGCGGATCGCGCGAAGAAGGCGGGCGTCACCAAGGTGGTGTTCGATCGCAACGGCTACCTCTATCACGGTCGCGTCAAGGCGCTGGCCGATGGCGCCCGCGAGGGCGGCCTGCAGTTCTGAACCCAAAGGAAAGACCATGAGCTTCAAGTTCGAAGAACGAGACAGCGACTCCACGACGGTGGGTGTGTATCGCACCAGCGCCACGGTGGCCGGCGGCCGACGCTTCAGCTTCAGCGCCCTGGTGGTGGTGGGCGACAAGAACGGCAGCGTGGGCCTTGGTTACGCCAAGAGCAACCAGGTGCCGCAGAGCGTGGAGAAGGCCCAGAAGGAAGGCCGCCGCAAGATGAAGCGGTACCCGCTGCAGGGCCGCACGATTCCGCACATGGTGGAAGGCCAGTTCGGCGCCAGCAAGGTTCGCCTTGTTCCCGCCGCTCCCGGCACCGGCGTCATCGCCGGCGCGTCGGTGCGCGCCATCCTGGACATGATCGGTGTGCAGGACTGCCTGACCAAGTGCTACGGCAGCAGCAACCCCAAGAACCTCGTCAAGGCCACGATGGCCGCCCTCGATCGTCTTCGCACCCGCGAGACGGTGGAAGCGGTGCGCGGCGTGACCCTTGGCAACACCTCCGTGGAAGACGCCATCCGCAAGGGTGCCGCCGCCATGCCCGCTCGCCGCACCGGCGAGAAGGCACAGGCTCCGGTGAACACCGTGGGTGATGAGCGTCGCGCCGGCCGTGGTGGCCGTGGTGGTCCGGGCCGCGGTGGTCCAGGCCGTGGTCGCGGTGGTTTCGATGGTGGCGCGCCCAGCGCACCGCCCTCGGCCCCTGCAGCACCCGAGTCGTCGGGCGATGCCCCGGCCGCTGGTTGATCGAACACGCAAGACACAAGACACCAAGACAGGAGACTCCTCCAATGATGATTCATGACATCACCGCGAAGGTTGGCGCTCACAAGAAGCGCACCCGCGTCGGCCGCGGCGAAGGCAGCGGCAAGGGCGGCACCAGCGGTCGCGGACACAAGGGCGCCAAGAGCCGCGCAGGTTGGAGCAGCCGTCCCGGCTATCAGGGCGGCAGCACCCCGATCGCGCGTCGCTTCCCCAAGCGCGGCTTCTCGAACGCCGGCTTCCGCACGCTGTTCCACGAGGTGAACGTGCAGTCCCTCGAGAAGCACTTCACCAGCGGCGCCACGGTCGATGCCAAGGCGCTGGTGGCCAAGGGCCTCATCCGCGACGAGAAGCTTCCGGTCAAGGTGCTCGGCACCGGCGACCTCACCAAGAAGCTCACCGTGAACGCGGCCAAGTTCAGCGCCACCGCCAAGACCAAGATCGAGAAGGCCGGCGGAACCGCCGCCGAGGCAGCCTGAGACAGACCACGTGATTCAGGCCTTCGCGAACATCTTCCGCATTCCCGACCTTCGCAACCGCGTGCTGTTCACGCTGGGAATGCTGGTGATCTATCGCATCGGGTTCTGGATTCCGCTGGTGGGCGTGGATCAGACGCAGCTCGCGCAGGCGGCCAGCAAGGCCAGCGAGAACGCGACCGGCTTCGGCCGCATCGTGCAGTTCGCCAGCATCTTCTCCGGCGGCAGCCTGCAGCACAGCACCATCTTCGGTCTGGGCATCATGCCCTACATCACCGCGGGCATCATCTTCCAGCTGCTTGGCCAGGTGCTTCCCGGCCTGCAGGACCTGAAGAAGGAAGGCGCCGGCGGACAGCAGAAGCTGGCCGAGTGGACGCGCTATGCCACCGTGGGTCTGTGCGTGTTTCAGGGCTGGATGTGGCTCAGCTATCTGCGCGGCCAGAACCTGGTGCAGCCGCAGTTCGATCAGGGCAGCAATCTGATCGTGTTCTACGTGGCCGGTTTCTCCGCGCTGACCGCGGGCAGCCTGTTCCTGATGTGGCTGGGCGAGCAGGTTGACAAGTACGGCATCGGCAACGGCATCAGCATCATCCTCACCGCTGGCATCCTGGCGCGCATGCCCAGCGCCATCGGTTGGGTGGCGGACAACTTCAATCCGCGCCAGTCGAGCGACGCAGAGGGTCAGGTTGGCCTGGTCGGTCTGCTGCTCCTGATCGGCGGCTTCCTGGCGGTCACCGCCGGTGCCATCATCATCACCGTGGCGCAGCGCCGCATCCCGATCCAGCAGGCCAAGCACACCGTGGGTCGCCGCGTGTACGGCGGCCAGAAGCTGTACCTGCCGCTGCGCCTGAACCACGCGGGCGTGATGCCCATCATCTTCGCCAGCAGCTTCATGGTGTTCCCGTCGGCCTTCTTCGGATGGCTGGCTTCGAGCACGCAGGCATCGGGCGGCGAGGCAAGCCTGCTCGGCAAGGTCGGCATCTTCCTGGCGGAGGCGTTCCAGACCGGCGCGTATCCGTACGTGGTGCTCGAGATCACGCTGATCTACTTCTTCAGCTACTTCTGGACCACCGTGCAGTTCAGCCCCGACGAGATGTCGAAGCAGCTGCGCGACCATGGCAGCATGATCCCGGGCATTCGCCCCGGTCCGTTCACCAGCGAGTATCTGGAGCGGATCATGGAGCGCATCACCTACGTGGGCGCGGGCTTCCTGGCCGTCATCGCCATCATTCCCACGCTGGTCACCCAGCAGCTGGGCATTCCTTTCAATGTCAGCCAGTTCCTCGGCGGCACCGGTCTTCTGATCGTGGTCAGCGTGGCACTGGACGTGATGCAGCGCATCGAGGCACAGTTGCTCATGCGCAACTACTCGGGCTTCCTGTCGGGCAATGGCGATCCCAGCGGACCGCGCATTCGGAGTGCACGCGCGTGAGTTCCGCCAACGCCCAGACCAGCACCCTCGAGCCGCGCGGCGATGCCGTGGCGCGTTCGTGGTGGGTGCGCCTGGATGGCAACGCCACCGATCGCCTGTCGGGTCGCGTGACGGACGAGCGTCGCTCGCCCAGCACGCCGCGCCGCACCACGGCGGACATCCGCACCGAAGCGGAAATCGAACTGATGGCCGAAGCCGGTCGCGTGGCGGCGCTTGCGCTGCGTGCGGCGAGCGCGGCCTGCGTCGCTGGTTCCACCACCGCGGCCATCGATGGCGCCGCTGCCGGCGTGATCGCGGCTGCGCGCTGCGAACCCGCGTTCCTTGGCCTGCAGGTTGCCGACAACGCCCAGCCGTTCCCCGCCGCGACCTGCGTGAGCGTGAACGAGCAGGTGGTGCATGGCATTCCCGGCGAGCGCCGTCTGCAGGATGGCGACGTGGTGAAGATCGACTGCGGCGTGCGTCATCGCGGCTGGTGCGCGGACGCTGCCGTGACGGTGGCGGTGGGGCAGGTGAGTGCGGCGAACGCGGCCATGATCGCGCGCGCCAGCGCCATGCTCGACGAGGCCGTGAGCATGGTGGCGCCCGGTCGCCGCTGGAGCCAGATCGCCGAGCGTCTGCAGTGCATGGCGCTCGAGGGTGGTTACGGCCTGCTCACCGAACTGATCGGCCACGGCATCGGCCGCCAGCTGCACGAATGGCCAGAGGCCCCGAACTCGCTCAGCACCTCGCTGCTGCAGCGTCGCGATTTCACGCTGCTGCCCGGCATGACGCTGGCCATCGAGCCCATGCTCGCCATGGTCGACGGCGCCTCGGTGCAGCGCGATGCAGACGGACATCCCCTCGGCGTGGCCACCCGCGTGGCCGCCGATGGCTGGACGGTGGAGGCCCTGAGCGGCCTCGCCAGCGCACACTTCGAGCACACGATCGCGGTCACCTCGTCTGGTGCCCGCGTGCTCACTCGCCTTGCGGAGGGCCCCCGCTAAATGGCGAAGGAAGACAAGATCACCCTCGATGCCGAGGTCACCGAAGCTCTGCCGGACGCCATGTTCAAGGTGCGCCTGCAGAACAACCAGGAGATCCTCGCCTACGTGAGTGGCAAGATGCGGAAGTTCTTCATCCGCATCCTGCCCGGCGACAAGGTCACCATCGAGCTGAGTCCCTACGACATGACCAAGGGCCGCATCGTCTACCGCTACTGAACGAGGAAACACCCATGAAGGTCCGAAGCAGCATCAAGCGACGTACACGCGACTGTCAGATCGTTGTCCGAAAGGGCAAGCGATTCGTCATCAACAAGAAGAACCCGCGCCTGAAGCAGCGCCAGGGCTGAACAAGAGGAGCACGCAACCATGCCACGTCTCGCAGGCATCGACATTCCAGAGCGCAAGAAGATCTATTACGCGCTGCAGTACATCCACGGCATCGGCGCCAAGGTGGCCAAGGACATCCTTGCCCAGGTCGGCGTCGACGGCGACCGTCGCGCGAACACGCTCGACGACAAGGAGCTGGCCAGCATCGCGCAGGCGATCGACGGCGGCATCGTGGTCGAAGGCGCCCTGCGCCGCCAGATGCAGCAGGACATCCAGCGCCTCAAGGACATCAAGAGTTATCGCGGTGAGCGTCACCGCAAGGGCCTGCCGTGCCGCGGCCAGCGCACTCGCACCAACGCCCGCACGCGCAAGGGCAAGAAGCGCACCGTCGCAGGCAAGAAGGGCGTGAAGGGCTGATCCAGCCCTGAACCAAGGAGCATCGCATGGCAAGCAAGAAGAAGGTCCGCAAGAACGTCGTGAAGGGCATCGTGGTCGTCACGGCGTCCTTCAACAACACCATGATCACCGTCACCGATGTCAACGGCGAAACCCTCGCCTGGGACTCGGCCGGCAGCGTGGGATTCAAGGGCGCTCGCAAGAGCACCCCGTTCGCCGCCAGCCGCGCCGCCGAGAAGGTTGCGGGCAAGGTGAAGCGTCTTGGTATGCGCGAGGTCGAGGTGCGCGTGAAGGGCCCCGGCCCGGGTCGCGAGAGCGCCGTCACCGGCCTGCAGAACAACGGCCTGAAGGTGCTGGCAATCGAGGATCACACCCCGATTCCACACAACGGCTGCCGCATGCCCAAGAAGCGTCGCGTCTGATTTGGCGGGTGGGCCCTTTCGGCCTACCCTGTACGGTTCGTCACTTTCCCCAGGCACAGAAGAGCCGTCCGGCCGATTTCGGCAGGGCCGGACGAGCTCGAGAAGTCTGCGGGATTCCTTGTTCAGGACACTGCCGATCACTGGAGACTCACCATGCACGTTCGTTGGCGCGGACTTGAACTTCCATCGCGAGTGACCGTCGACCGGTCCACCCTCACGCCCACCTTCGGCCGCTTCATCGCGGAGCCGTTCGAGCGCGGTTTCGGCACCACGGTCGGCAACGGCCTTCGCCGCATCCTGCTCAGCAGCCTCGAAGGCGCGTCGATCACCAACGTGAAGATCGCCGGCGTCACCCACGAGTTCACCAGCCTGCCCGGCGTGACGGAGGATGTCACCGACATCATCCTGAACATCAAGCAGCTCGTGGTGAGCATGCAGGACGACGCCCCCAAGACCCTGCGCCTGCTGGCCGAGGGCCCGGGCGAAGTCACGGGCGACCTGATCGAGTGCGACAGCAGCATCCAGATCCACAACCCGGAGAAGGTGCTCGCCACCTTGACCGAGAAGCGCGAATTCGCCATCGAGTTCACCGTGCAGAAGGGCCGTGGCTACATGCCCGCCAGCGAGCAGTGGAACAAGATGGACGAGCAGGAGATCGGCGTGATTCCCGTGGATGCCGTGTTCAGCCCCGTGCTGCGCGTGCGCTACCGCGTGGAGGACACCCGCGTGGGTCAGCGCACCAACTACGACAAGCTGGTGCTCGACATCTGGACCAACGGCACCATCACGCCGGACATGGCCATGGTGGAAGCCGCCAAGATCTTGCGCAAGCACCTCAATCCCTTCGTGCTGTACGACAGCGAGGGCGATGAGCTGCTTCCGGACAGCATCGCGCAGGCCCAGGACAGCGAGGCCGAGTTGTCTCGCCGCCTGAACCAGCCCGTGTCGGTGCTGGACCTGTCGGTGCGCAGCAGCAACTGCCTGGAGAGCGGCAAGATCCGCTGGCTCTGGGAGCTGGTCACCAAGACCGAAACCGACCTTCTGGAACTGCGCGCCTTCGGCCGCACCAGCCTGAAGGAAGTGAAGACGCGCCTGGAGGAGCAGGGACTTGGCCTGGCCATGACCCTGCCCGAGGGCTTCGAGGCCAACACCGCAGAGGCCACGGCCTGATCGCCGAGGCAAGGAGACAGTCATGCGACACAAAGTCAGTGGAAAGCAGCTCTGCATCAAGGAAGACCATCGCCGCGCGATGATCCGCAACCTTGCTGCCGGTCTGTTCGAGCACGGTCAGATCGAGACCACCATGGCCAAGGCCAAGATGGTGCAGCCCTTCGTGGAGAAGCTGATCACCACCGCCAAGCAGAAGACGCTGGCGAGCCGCCGTCAGGTGACCGCGCGTCTGCCCGATCGCAAGGTGTTCGCCTGGATCGCGGATCCCAACGTGCCCGAGGCTCGCAAGAGCAGCGAGTTCTGGGAGCTGCCCGCGGTCGAGTCGATCGAGTTCAACCGCTACGGCGAAGTGCGCAAGGCACCGCGTCTGGTGGAGCACCTGCTCACCAAGGTGGCGCCCAAGTTCGCGGATCGTGCCGGTGGTTACACCCGCATCGTGAAGCTGGACAAGCGTCGCGTTGGCGACGGCACCGACCTGGTGCTGCTGCAGCTGGTGGGCTCGGAGAGCGGCAGCCAGATCAGCGGTCGCGCCGGTCACCGCCGCAAGCGGGCCGACAAGCGCGCCGCCTTCGCCAAGAAGGTGAAGGAAGCCGCTGCCGCCAAGAAGGTCGCGGCCTGAGGCCTGGCCATCATTGAAGCACTCTTGCGCCCCGAGCGGTGATCCCGCTCGGGGCGTTTCATTTCCAGACCACGCCGCTCCGCTATTCTCCGCCGCGTGCTCGAGCAGATCGAACAAGATGAGTCCGCCGCGCTGGCAGCCGCCAAGGCCGCCGCCGATGCAGCCGCACTGGAGGCCTGGCGCATCCACTGGATCGGCGCCAACGGCCGCCTGAAGGCCCTGATGGAGGCGCTGAAGACCGCGCCGAAGGAACAGAAGCCGGCGCTGGGCAAGCGGTTGAACGCAATGAAGGTGGCGCTGGATACCGCCTTCGAATCGCGCAAGGCCGAGGTGGGCACGGGCGCTGCCGCGGGGCCTTCCATCGACCTGACGGAGCCCGGACTGCCGGCTGGTGAGGGTCGGCGACACATCCTCAGCCGCACCATCGCGGACATCGTGCAGATCTTCGGCCGCATGGGCTTCGAGGTGGCCGAGGGCCCCGAGGTGGAGGACGAGTGGCACAACTTCACCGCGCTGAACATTCCAGAGGGGCACCCCGCGCGCGAGCCCACGGACAACTTCTACATGGCGGAGCAGGGCGGCGTGCGCCGACTGCTTCGCACGCAGAC
>CAIPQY010000441.1 GCA_903867275.1 uncultured bacterium
CCAGGCTGGCCAGGCAAGACCGCGGAGATCATGCACGTGGATGGCATCCGCTCGCAGTTCAAGCCATGGCATCTGCTCATCGGGCGCGTGAGCCTCGAGAACCTCGACATCGACTCCGCCTCGTTCCGCATCGCCCAGCGCGCCGGACCCGATGGCGAGCCCGTGTACAACCTTTCCGCGCTGTCACCTTCGGGGGGTGGATTCAGCCTGAAGCCCGCCTTCCGACCCGAGCAGATCCACATCGGAACGCTGCGCTTCGAGAACTTCCTGGTGCGCGGCAATCAGGTGCAGTTGCGCGGCGACCGCGCCTTCACCGGCTCGCTGCTGACCGTGGCGGGTGGCAAGCCGGGCGATCTTGCGTTCAGCCTGAACGAGGTCGAGGCGGCCGACCTGCAGACGCAGGGCAGCGCGCGCGAGGTGGCCGATGGCGTGCGCCTGGACGGCCAGTGGAACGACATCACCTTCGACTACGAGGTGCATGCGAACCGCATCGACTTCACCGACTCCGTGCGACCGCTGCTGCCGCTGGCGATCCGCCAGACCTGCGACAAGCTGGGCCTGAAGGGCACCGTCTCGGACATCCGCCTGATCGGATCGCCCGACCAGCCGATCGCCGAGGCGCAGGTGGACCTGAAGAACCTGGCCCTCGACCTGCCCGAGGTGATCGGTCGCGACAGTTGGCAGCGCTTCAGCGAGGGTCGGCGTGGCGAGGCGACCGGCGTGCCTCGCATGACCGTCGACAGTGGCCGCATCCTGCTTCGCGGCGACAAGCTGTCGCTGCAGAATCTCGAGGGACACCTGCAGTCGGTCGATCGACGCGTTCGCCAAGCCGCATCGCCGACCGCGGAACCCGCGCAGATCGCGCTGCCCCTGCCGCTGCAGCTGACCATGGAGATGGACTTCAGCAAGGCGCCCATCCCATCGTCGCTCACCGACATCGACGCCTGGTTCGCCGATGCGCTGCAGCACTGCGGACTTCGCGTCAACTTCGACGTGCCCAAGTACGCACTGATGCGACCCTCGCCGAATGAACGGTGGGTGGCCGAGCTGCCGCGCATCGTGGTGAACATCCTGGAGAACTTCACGGTTCGTCAGGGCACCATCATGATCCACGCCGAAGCCACGCGCGCCGCGACCAGCGCGGACGCGAATCCGCCCGAACTGCTTGCCAAGGGCTGGCTGAAGATCGAGGACGGCGAGGGCGCGTACATCAACTTCCGCTACCCGCTCACCAAGGTGTTCGCGCAGATCAACTTCGACGGCGACCAGATCGCGGTGGAGAGCCTGACGGCGCGCGGCTCGGACAACTGCCGCATGGAGATCACCGGCAAGGTGGACGGCACGGACGACGATGCGGGCGTGGAGCTGAACGTGCGCACGCGCTCTCCGGCGCCCATCGACCTGCCGCTGCAGAACGCCTTCGACGAAGGTCCCCGCCGCATCTTCGAGCTGCTGTTCGCGCGCGAGATGCGCGACCAGCTCGTGCGCAGCGGTCTGCTTGCGGAGAACGGCACCGAACTGGGCGGCAAGTGCGAATTCAGCATCGACGTGAAGCGTCCGCGCAAGGGCGGCAGCCGCGTGGAGACCACCGGATGGATCACCGTGCAGGATGCGCGGGTGCTGTGCGAGCGCTTCCCCTACCCCATCACCGTGAAGCGCGGGCGCATCGATCTGGAGGACGAGCGCATCGTGCTGCCGGAGGCCACATGGGAGTTCCGCACCGCAGCGGGCGGCGAGGGTTCCATCGACGGTGATGTGCGCATTCCCAGACTGGACAAGGGCCGCGACGCCTTCCCCAACCTGCGCCTGCGCGTGGTGGGTGACCAGATCACGCCATCGCTGCTGGCGGCGATTCCACTCGAGGGCTGGGACTCCGGGCGCGCCGCGAACAAGCTCTGGCCGGGCGGACAGTTCAGCCACGCCGCGGAGTCCATGCACGCACTCGGCATGTCGGGCGAGGTGGGCGTGCGTGGCACCATCGGTTCCGATGCGGCGGGCCACACCACGCTGGACCTGAACATCTTCCTGGCGGATGGCCGCATCCAGCCGGGCATGCATGATGACGGCAGTCTGGAGGCGAGCGGACTGCCCTGGCCCCGGGGCTTCGATCTGGACGCGGTGAAGGCATCGATCCACCTCACGGAGAAGATGGCCGAACTGCTGTCGCTGGATGCAACCAACGGCGGCGGCACCGTGCACGCCACCGGCAGCGCCAGCCTGGTGCAGCGTGATCGCGCGCTCGATGCGCAGATGCAGCACATGCCGTTCGGGCTGTGGCTCACGCAACTGCTGCCCGAGCGCGTGCGCGCAAGCGCAACCACGGCATGGCGCGACTCGGGCGTGACGGGCACCTTCGATGGCACGCTGCACCTGCGACAGCGACCTGATCGCGAGGAAGAGCGCCTGATCACCGTGAAGACCGACGGTCTGCGTTTCCAGGCCGGCAGCGTGCCGTGCGAACTGCGCGTGACACGCGGCGCATTCGTGGCCGATGGCCCCAGCTTCCGACTGGACGACACGCGCATCGAGGGATGGTCCGCGGGCGCGCCGATCGGCGTGCTGGATGCCTGCGGATCCGTCGCCACCGAAAGCAGCGGCGAGAAGGATCTGAATGCCACATGGCGCCTGGATCGCATGGACTCGCCCATGATTCCGCTGGTGCTGCGTGCGGCCAACCTGCCGGAGGCTGCCGCGATCGCGGATCGATGGAACGCGACGGGCGAGGCACAGGGCACGCTGACGGTGCTGGAAGACGGCACGCCCGCTCAGGACTGGACCCTGCGCGTCGATGGCGGATCCTGGCTGCGTGGCGA
>CAIPQY010000442.1 GCA_903867275.1 uncultured bacterium
CAGCTTTGCGCGCATGGAGGGGCTGCACCTGCACATCGGCTCGCCGGTGCTTGATGCGGGCCGCTACGCGCAGGCGCTGGATGTGGCGCTTGCACTCATCGACCGCCTGCAGCAGCGCGGCCACGCCATCCGCACGCTCGATCTGGGCGGCGGCTTCGGCGCCGACTACGAAACCGGACAGGCCCCATCACCCGAGGCCTACGCCGCGGCGATCCTGCCCAAGGTGCTGCCGCTGAAGCAGCGCGGCGTGCGCTTTCTGCTGGAGCCCGGCCGCTTCATCGCCGCCAACGCAGGCCTGCTGCTGCTGCGCGTGATCCGCAGCAAGCGCGAATCGGGCAAGACCTTCGTCATCTGCGACGCAGGCATGAACGCGCTGCTGCGGCCAAGCCACTACGACGCCTTCCACTTCATGTGGCCCGTGCAGCCACCCGCCGGCCTGGTGCCCACGCATCGCACCGCCGACACAGGCCTGCAGCCGCTTGAAACCTGCGACGTGGTGGGGCCGCTGTGCGAAACCGGCGACTACCTGGCGCTTGACCGCGCGTTGCCAACCATGCGCGAAGGCGACCTGCTGGCCGTGTTCACCGCCGGCGCCTACGGCATGAGCATGAGCAGCCGCTACAACGCCCAGCCGCTGCCCGCCGAGGTGCTGGTTGACGGCGCCACCGCCACGCTGGTGCGCCGCCGCGAAACCCTGACCGACCTGATCGCGCACGAGATGCACACCGCGCCACTTTCCGCCTAGAGTGCACCCCATGGTCAAGCGCGAAGCCGATGGCGTGTGGATCACCCTGAAGGAAACCATCGCGGCCAACCACGAGGATGTGTTCGCGTGCCTGACCACCGATGTGGGGCTGACACGGTGGTTCACGCTGGCGGCCGAGGTGGACCTGCGCAAGGGCGGCAGCATGAAGCTGGCGTTCGACGCCAAGTTCCGCCGCGCCTTCGAGGTGCCCATCCTCGACTTCGACACCGAGGGCCGCGTCACCTGGGGCTGGCCCATCGGCATCGCGGATGACTTCGTTCCACTCGAGTGGACCGTCACCCCCGATGTGGAAGAGGGCGCGCGCGTGATCCAGCGTCACGGCCCCTTCCCAGACGATGCCGACTCGCTGATCAGCGCCGCCAACGACGCCGAAAGCTGGCGCTGGTACCTGTGCAACCTGCGCACCGTGCTGGAAGCCAAGGTGGACATGCGCGCCGAGCGTCCGTTGTAGGCTGCGCGCATGAACTGGCGCCTCTACCTCTTCTCCCTGATCGGAATCGTGTTCGCTGTGGCCCTGCTGGGCGCGGGGCTGGTGGCCTTCCGCTTCACCGACCCGCAGAAGAGCGGCGTGTCGAACGCGCTGCTGCCCCTGCTGCTGTCGGGCGCCATGGCCACCTGCAGCGTGATGTCGCTGTGGATCAGGCGCGATCGCATGATCGGCATGATCGGCATCCACGCGGGCCTGGCCGTGCCGCTGATCTCCGCCATCGCCCTGTTCATCCGCGGCTACGACCTGCAGGCAACCGAGGGGCTCGCAAGCCCGCAGGTGGTCATCTGCGGCATCGCAGGCGTGCTGGGCGTGTTCGTGTTCACCGCCATGCTGCGCACGCGCCCGCCCAAGGAAGAGCGCGGCGCCACGCCCGGCGACGACGTTTGAACGACTAACCAGCCGGCCCCGAGCGCACGATCATGTCCAGGCTGACCACCACGGCGAACGCCGCATAGGGCGCCACCACCAGATCGTCGATCAGCACGCCCGCACCACCGGGCACGCGTTGAAGTCCACGCGCCGGCGGCGGCTTGATGACATCCATCACGCGGAACCAGAAGAACGAGAGCGCCGCGATCGTCAGCGCCAGCGACACCGGCATGGCCACTGAAAGTGCACCATTCGGCGCAGGCGCGCCCACCATCGCGGTGGCGAAAGCCGCCAGCACCAGCGTCAGCGCCATGCCCGCCACTTCATCGACCACCACCACGCCGGGATCCTTGCGCCCCACCACCGCTTCCACCTTGCCGCCGTGATGCAGACATCCGGCGCATGCCATGGCGCAGAACACAAGCTGCACCACCATGTGGGACCACACCGGCGCGCCCAACCAACCCATGCCCGCGAACAACACCGCAGGCGGAAGACTTCCCCAGGTGCCGCTTGCGGGCCACATGTGTCCAAGGCCACCAGCCGTCGCGCAGAACCACGCCCACCCGCCGATCGCGCGGCGTAGTTC
>CAIPQY010000443.1 GCA_903867275.1 uncultured bacterium
CCGCCCGTGTTCTGCAGCACGCCCTCGAGCCACGGGATGTAGTGCAGCGAACCTTCGGCGGCGGTGTCGCGTCCGTCGGTGAACGCGTGCACGAACAGTCGGTCGCCGGGCACGCCCTGCGCGTGCGCCAGTTCCAGGATGGCCTGCAGGTGCGGCAGGTCGCTGTGCACCTGTCCGTCGCTGAGCAGGCCCATCACGTGCACGCCGCGACCGGTTGCCTTGGCACGCTCGAAGGTCTGCAGCAGCGTGGCATTGCGCGCGAATTCGCCGCTGCGGATCGCGCGCGTGATGCGCATGAGTTCCTGATCGACCACGCGACCGGCACCCAGGTTCTGGTGTCCCACCTCGCTGTTGCCCATCACGGGTCCGTCGGGGCCAACGGGCAGGCCCACATCCTCGCCGCTGGTCTTGATGAGCGTGGTGGGCCAGTCGCGCTCCAGCATGTGCGCGCACGGGGTCTTCGCCAGCTTCACGGCGTTGGCGGCGTCCTGCTCGGGGTGCGGATTGCGGCCCCAACCGTCGCGAATGATCAGCACGACGGGGCGAGGTGCGTTGCCGGCGTTTCCTGCTGCCATGCGATGAGTGTAGGAACCGCATCGACCGCCTTTCGCGCATTGCCCGCGGCGTCGCTGGGGGCTAGCCTGCGACGCATGGGAGAAAGCACCGCCACCGCCCCTCTGGACGCCGCCAGCGCGAGCGCCCTTCGTGATCGCTGGAACAGCGTGCGTGATCGCGTGTCCGCCGCCGCCGGCCGCAGTGGTCGCAAGGCCAGCGACGTGATGCTGGTGGTGGTGACCAAGAGCGGCAGCATCGACCAGATCCGCGAACTGGTGAACATGGGTCAGGTGGACCTTGCGGAGAACCGCGTGCAGCAGCTCACGCAGCGCGCCGCCACCATCGGCGAGTGGCTGAGCCGCCGCAGCGAGATGGACCCGAAGGCCACCGTGCCGCAGGTGCGCTGGCACATGATCGGTTCGCTGCAGCGCAACAAGGTTCGCAAGGCCATGGACGTGGCGCGCCTTGTGCACAGCATGGACTCGCTTCGCCTGGCCGAGGAGATGCAGGCGGCCGCCTCGCGCCGAACCACGCCCATGGAGGTGCTGGTGGAGGTGAACGTGAGTGGCGAGGCCAGCAAGAGCGGCATCGCGCCGCCGGCCGTGCGCCACATGCTGGACCAGATGGACACCATGGTGAACCTGAAGGTGCGCGGCCTGATGTGCATGGCCCCGCTGAGCGGTGGCCAGGACGAGGCGCGTCGCACCTTCGAGCGCTGCAAGGAGCTGTTCGACGACTGCCGCCGCGTCGGATCGGGCGGCGATCGCTTCGACATCCTCAGCATGGGCATGAGCGGCGACTTCGAGGTGGCCATCGAGTGTGGCGCCAACCTGGTGCGCGTGGGTGGCGCCGTGATCGGCCCGCCGCAGGTGGAAGAAGTGGCCGACGAGGCCTGATCGTGGCTGCGCGCGCCCGCACCTCGGCTACATTCGTCGCATGACTTCGGCATCGTGGAGCACCGCATTGCGTGGCCGATTCCTCGCCTTCGAGGGACCGGATGGCAGCGGCAAGAGCACGCAGATCGGACGCTTTCAGGCGTGGGCCGAGGCGCAGCAGCTGCCGTTGACGCTGGTGCGCGAGCCGGGTGGCACCGCGGTGGGCGAGCGCGTGCGACAGATCCTGCTCGATCCGATCCATGCAGAGATGACCGTGCGATGCGAGATGCTGCTGTACATGGCGAGCCGCGCGCAGCTGATGCAGGAGCGCATCGAGCCCGCGATCGCTTCGCGTGCCTGCGTGTTGAGCGATCGCTTCGTGGGCAGCACGCTGGCCTATCAGGGTGCGGCGGGCGGCATTCCCGAGCGCGACATCCGCGCGGTGGCGCAGGTGGCCATCGGTGGCCGCTGGCCCGACCTGAACGTGCTGTTCGACGTGGACACCGAGACCGCGATGAAGCGACTGAACCCGCTGCTCGACCGCATGGAGGGCAAGGGCATGGACTTCCATCGGCGCGTGCGCGACGGCTACCTGGCCGAGGCGCACCGCGACCCGAAGCGGCACCTGGTGATCGATGCATCACGCAGCCCGGACGATGTGTTCGAGCAGCTGATCAACGGCCTTCGCCGCTGGTGCGAGTCGTTCAGTCCCGCCGTCGCCGGTTGACCGGCGCGTTGGTGGGCGGCACGCCCGCGCCCCCCTGCTGACAACGCATGTTCATGGCGTGCACGCGCTGCAGCATGTTCTGCGTCTGCGCGGGATCCATGTTGTGCATGTAGGCCATCGCCAGCGCGTTGGGTTCGTTGAAGGCCTCGAACACCACCTGCGATCCATCCGCGGAGTAGCGGAAGCTGCGCACATGCAGGTCGGCCATCACCTGCAGCGACGCCAGCACCTCCGGATCGTCCTTGGTCTTGCCCGCGAGCAGCAGGCTCAGCAGCCGACGCGTGGCGGTGATGTGATGCTCCTCGTTGAA
This sequence comes from uncultured bacterium, assembly GCA_903867275.1. Taxonomy (GTDB): domain Bacteria; phylum Planctomycetota; class Phycisphaerae; order Phycisphaerales; family SM1A02; genus SYAC01. Next base: position 2,468 of record CAIPQY010000443.1, read on the forward strand.
CTTGCGCGACTGCACCACCTCGGCGTTCACGCGCTTCATGGTCTCCAGGGGCTGCGGGCGCACCGGCCACTCCTCGCCGTTCACGCGCACCGACCGGCTGGTGATCAGCATGAGCGTGGCCACCACGGCGCGACCCGTGGCCGCGTTGCCAGGCGTGAAGTGCTCGCCGAAGGGCACGCCCTCCAGGCTGGTCTTCTCGGGCTGCCCCATGTTCACCTCCTCCTTCTCGAGGTCGATGGTGATGGTGCGCACGCCGACCTGATACAGCATCCACATCGCGCACTGCATCAGCGCGTGATCGGTGGGCGCGTTCTGCTTCATGCCCTCGGACAGGATGTGGCAGCAGATCTTCGCGAAGGGCTCGCCTGCCGACAGCGCGGGGATCATGTTGCCCGCGAGGTGCAGGAAGGGTCCGTTCTCCTGGGGCTTGAGCTCGACCGTCTGGTTGTTGAATTGCATCGTGGTCATGGTTGGTTCCTTGAAGTGGTCGGTTGCGTGCGTCAGTTCGTGAGCGCGACGATGGCGTCGCGGTCGGCCTGCAGGTGCAGGGATTGTCCCGTGCGTGCGGTGGCGCGTGGATCGAGTTCAAACACCTTCATGCGGCCCGCGGGCGTGTCCACATGATGCTGCGCCGTTTCGCCCAGATACACGCTGTCGGTGCATCGGCCCTGCAGCAGGCCATCGGATGGCACCAGCCGCAGCGACTCGGGGCGAACGCTCAGCGACACCTTGGCACCCACGGTCAGGCCCGTGGTGGCGCTCGGCAGCGCGCCGGCGGCGGTTTCGACGATGCAGCCCTGTGCGTCGCTGGTGGTCACGGTGCCGGCGATGAAGTTGGTCTCGCCCATGAACTCGGCCACGAAGCGGTTGCATGGGCGCCGGTACACCTCGCGCGGCGCACCCTGCTGCTCCACGCGGCCGTCACGCAGCACCACCAGACCGTCGGCCATGCTCAAGGCCTCCTTCTGGTCGTGCGTCACGTACACCGCGGTGAGCTTGATCTCGCTGCAGATGCGGCGGATCTCGGCGCGCATCTCCAGGCGCAGCTTGGCGTCCAGGTTGGACAGCGGCTCGTCGAGCAGCAGCACCTCGGGACGGAACACGATGGCGCGCGCCAGCGCCACGCGCTGCTGCTGACCACCGCTGAGCTGGTTGGGGCGACGATCGGCGTAGGACTGCATGCGCACCATCTCCAGCGCCTGCATCACGCGCGTGCGCTGTTCGGCGGCCGGCACCTTGCGCACCTGCAGACCGAAGGCCACGTTGTCGAACACGGTCATGTGCGGCCACAGCGCGTAGCTCTGGAACACCATGCCGGCGTCGCGTTTCTCGGCGGGCAGCCGCGTCACGTCGCGATCGCCGAACAGCACCTGACCACCGCTGGGTTCCTGGAAGCCCGCGATCATGCGAAGGATGGTGGTCTTGCCGCAGCCGGATGGCCCCAGCATGAAGAACATCGAGCCGGCCGGGATCTGCAGATCCACGTCGTTCACGGCGACCACGCCGCCGAACTCACGCCTGAGCTTTCGAAGCACGATGGGCTGCACGATCGGGCGAGCATACCCCGCCAAACCGCTACGGCTTGGGTTGCGAACCCACGCGCGTGCGCACGCGCATGAGGCCCGGCACGGCGAGACGCAGGTTGGTCTCGAGTCCGCTGCGCAGCGCACGATCCACCTCGAAGGCGGCAGCGCTGCTGTCCACCAGCAGCGTCAGCGTGCCCGAGCGGAAGGTCTCCACCACCGAGCAGTGCTGCAGTTCGGGTGGCGCGATGCGCACCCAGGCGTCGGAGGCGGCGCCGATGGTCTTCTCAAGCCGGCGCAGATCGCG
>CAIPQY010000444.1 GCA_903867275.1 uncultured bacterium
ACCCCATCGGCGCCAGCGGCGCGCGCGTGCTGGTGTCGCTCATCCACCACCTGCACCGCACCGGCGGCAAGCGCGGCGTGTGCTCGCTGTGCCTGGGCGGCGGCAACGCGGTCAGCATGCTCGTCGAGGCGTGCTGATGCGGGTCGGGGTTGGCCTGAAACCGAACACGGTCTCAAGCCGCCTCACTTCGCCGGCAGCACGATCACCAGTTCGCCGCCGCGCAGCATGAGCGGCGGATGGGCGCCCTTCGCGTCCACCGTCACCTCCACGCAGGGCGCGTCGGGTCCATCCAATCGCACGGCAAGGCCTTCGGCCTTCCAGCGCTGAACCGCGGCATCGCCTCCGCGCGAAGGCAACACGCGCACGGACACCTGCGCGTCGCTCAGGCCTGCCGCGCGAACGAGTCGATCCAACTTGAGCGATCCGCTCTCGGGAAGGTTGTAAGCCCCGGGCCGCGGCACCGCGCCCTCCAGATGCACAGGCGCTAGCTCTTCGGTACCCGGCGTCACCGCGATCGCGCGCTGCACCGCCTGCGCCGCCTGCGAATCGATCGCCTGCACGCGCGTCTGCGCCTTCAGTACATCCACCTCGTGACGAAAATCCGAGATCGAGTGATCCTGCCGCCAGACAAGCGTGACAAGCACGGCGATCGCCGCGGCCTGCGCAATCACGGCCGTGCGCAGGATCAGACGAGCCTTCGCATTCATGCGTTCCTCCGGCGCCTCGCGCCTGCACTGTTCGTGATGCCGCGCCACGTCTCCGAATCGACGCTCCGCCTCGGCGCGGGCCGCCGCGGGCGAGAGTCCGTCCTGCTGCAACTGCTCCGCGCACTGCTGCACATGCAGTTCGAACTCATCCGCGATCGCGTCACGGTTCGATGCTTGCGTGCCGGAGGCTGTGGGATTCACGCGATCCATGTCAGCCCCCGCATCTCCAGCGCCGGTGCACCACCGTCCAGCACCGCGGTCACCGCCGCCGACACGCGGCGCCACGCCGACGCATCGGCCTTCAAGCGCTTCTGTCCCGCGGTGGTGATGCGATAGAACCGCGCGCGGCGATTGTTCTCGCTGGTGCCCCATTCGGCCACCAGCTGCTTCAGCCGCACCAGACGGTGCAGCGCGGGATACAACGAACCCTCCTCCACCAGCAGTTCACCCCCGGAGCGCTCCTTGATGCGCCGCGCGATGGCGTAGCCGTGCAGCGCGCCACGCGTGACGGCCTGCAAGATGAGCAGGTCCAGCGTGCCGGGCGGAATCTCGGGGCGTTGATCGGTGGCCTTGGACATGCGTTGCACCTCGGATGTGTGAAGCTCGTCTCAGAACGGCACGCGAGGGCCGCTCCCCTTGTCGCACAAGGGAAGTTAGGGCTGCTCCCTTGTTCGTCAAGGGAAGTCAGCGACCGGCGCTCGATCGCCCCACCACCCGCGCCATGCCGGCCCGCGTGCCACCAAGCCCGAAATAGGCGCGCACAAGCAGGTCGAGTGAAACCGTGCGGTCGGCCGCCTCCATCTTGGCCACCCGAGACTGACTGGAGTGCAGCTGCTTGGCCGCCACGGCCTGCGTCAGGCCGTGACGCTCGCGCTCCACGCGCAGCGCGCGCGCCAGCACCAGCTTCAGCTCGATGTAGGCCGCCTCGGCATCGGACAGGCCAAGGAACTCGCGCACGGATCCCGTGCGCCAACCTCGCGCCTGCAGGGCGGCTTCACGAGCGCGATCACTCCTTCGGTTGGTTCGTGTCATGGTGCTGGATCCTTCGTTTGCAGAGGTCGATCACGTGCAGGGGCGTGTGCGGCGTTGTCTTCTGGAACACCGCCAGGATGAGCAGGGCATCCGCATCCACGCGATACACGATGCGCCACTGCATCGAGCGGTCGCGAATGCGGAGTTCGTGACAGCCCGGACCGATCGAAGGCATCGGGCGCGAGTGCGGCATGCCGAGGCGCTCGCCCATCTGCAGCCGACGCAGCAGAAAGCCCGCCTGCACGCGGGCCGCCGCGCCGAAGGGCGGGGTGCGAACCTCGCCATGAAGCCATCGCAACGGCTTGTCGCGGTGCGTTCCATCCCCGGAAGAATATGTCTGTTCTGACATCATGTCCATCACTGGTGCCGCTGCACTGCCCGGACGCCCATCATGAAGCCACTCGCACACCAATCCCGGAGACGCGGCGGAATTTCATGGCAAAATCGCGCAGTCTCCAGCCTTGGATTGCCCACCTTCGCATCGACTGCAACCCCACACGCGCGCGCCGGTTCAACTGCGCATGAACCTCCTCATCCTCGGTGGCACCGCCTTCCTCGGCCCGGCGATCGTCGATAGCGCCCGTGCGCGTGGCTGGCAGGTCACGCTCTTCAATCGCGGCAAGACGAACCCCGGCCTGTTCAAGGATCTGGAGCAGATCCACGGCGACCGCGACCCCAACAAGGCGCCCGGTCTGCAGCCGCTCGCCGATGCCATCAAGGCGGGCCGCACGTGGGACGCGGTGATCGACACCAGCGCCTACGTGCCGCGCATCACGCGCGCCAGCGCCGAACTGCTGAAGCCCGTGGTGCGCCAGTACGTG
>CAIPQY010000445.1 GCA_903867275.1 uncultured bacterium
CTCGATCATGAGGTGATCGATCGCCTGCTGCTCGCGGGCATCCATTCCACCGATGGCGGGGAAGATGACCTCGTTCACGTTGCGAACGGCCTTGGTGACGCCCTTGCCGCGCCAGCGCTTCTTGTCGCCGTCGCGCAGTTCCACGGCCTCGTGTTCACCGGTGCTTGCGCCGCTTGGCACGGCTGCACGGCCAGCCGCGCCGCCTGCGAGCATCACTTCGCATTCGAGCGTTGGATTGCCGCGGCTGTCGAGGATCTGGCGGGCGTGGACCGAGTCGATCGAGAATTGCATGAGAGGGGCCTCCGTTGGGGGCGAAGTGTACGAGAGGGGATCCGCACCGTGGCGGCCCCGTGGACTCAGGCAGGGAACTGCGGCGCCTGACCGCGAAGCACCGCCACCACATCACGCACCACCCAACTCATGCGTTTCATGGCCGTGCGGGTGCGACTTGCCAGATGCGGGGCCAGGTGTGCGTTTGGCAATCCAAGCAGGGGATGGTCCGCACCGAAGGGTTCCGGTTCATGCACATCGAGCAGCGCCTGCGCTCCGGGGTTGCCGGCCAGGAAGTGGCGCAGTGCGTCATGATCCAGCACGAAGCCGCGGCATGTGTTCAGCAGCAGTGCATCGGACTTCATCGACGCGATCAGCGAGGCGTTCACGGCGTGGCGGTTCGAAGGCCTGCCGTCGATGTGAAGCGTGAGCACATCGCTCTCGGCGAACAGACGCTCGACGCTCACCGGCGTGGCGCCGTGACGCTGCTCAACCGGAATCTCTCGAAGATCGTTGTACAGAACCTCGAAGCCGATCGCGCGTGCCACCTGCGCCACGCGCGAGCCGATGCGCCCGAGCCCCAGGATGCCCAGCGTGCATTCGTCCATCTGCTTCACGCCGCAGATCTCGCTGCGGATGCGTTCCCAGGCTTCGGCGTCCACGGGCTGATCCAGGAACACCCGCGGCCGCATGGCATCGCACAGCAGGCTGAGCACGTACTCGACCACCGCCTGGGTGTTGGCATCGGGCGTGGACACGACCGTCACGCCGCGTTCGCGACAGGCCTGCAGGTCGATGTTGTCCAGCCCCACGCCTGCTCGACCCACCACCCTCAAGGACGGCAGCGCGCGGAGCAGTTCGTGGTCGACCCGGGTGAGCGTGCGCACCACCAGGCCCTCCAGCTGCGCAGCGTGGTTCGCGAACGGGGCGGTGTCCGGTGCCGCCTGCACAACGGTGCACTGGGCCCTCAGCCAAGTCATGGCGGCCGGCGACAGGGCTTCGGTGACGGCGACCATGTGCTGCATGCCCGCAAAGGTAGCCCCGAAACGAGTTTTGGCGCTTTTCGGACCTGCAAATGCTTGCCTTGGGGTGGCGGCAAGCCAAAGTGGGATCACTGCAGGCACCTCAGCGCGTACAGAACCATGCAGCCGCACCGCAGGAACAGGGAAACCGAGTGACCTTTCAGCGCAGCGCCATCCTGATCACCGTCTCCGCGCTGTGCGTTGGCACCGCCATGGGTGACGCGGATGGTGGTCGTGCGGCACTGATCGCCCGTCTTGGCGCCAGTGCTCCCACGGGTGCCGGCGTGTATGCCGTGCAGGTCGAGGCCACGATGACCAACGGCGGCAGCGACTATGCGCCGGATCTCTCCGACCCCGAATTCGCGGGCAAGGCTGTGGTGGCGGTGAACGCGCCTTCCAGCAACAGTTGGCATGCCACGAACGTGGCGAAGTGGTTGTACGGATCGAGCACGGCGATGGCCCCCGGCATCACGAACGCCTGGGTGTACAACGTGAACAGCTGGCTCTTCGACACGCTGAATGTGGGAGCCGGCACCACGCTGCCCGCCGCGTCTCCCAATTCGCTGGTTCGCGTCATGAACCATTCGTGGATCGCGTCGTTCGGCCCGGGCAACGAGGGATACGACCGCGAGGCGATCCGTCGGCTCGACTACCAGATGACGCGCGACGGCATGCTCGCCGTGTGCGGAGAGAACAACGGTGCGGGCAGTGCGCGGTACCCGATGATGGGCGACTGCTTCAACGGTCTGAGTGTGGGCCGACTCGACCTGCAGCACTCGGCCGGCGACACCGCCAGCGCCAGTGACACGCCGGGCCGCATGAAACCGGACATCATCGCCCCAGGGCAGTTCACCAGCTTCGCCACGCCGGTGGTTGGGTCGGCGGCCGCGCTGCTGTTCGAAACCCTGCGCGGAAGTGCCTACGCCAGTCTTTCCAACACGCAACGGGCGCAGATCACCAAGGCATGCCTGGTGGGCGGCGCGGATCGCACCCTCGACTGGAGCAACGATGCGCCGCAGTCTGGTGCCAGCCGTGGCATGGCCACCAAGCCGCTGGATGTCATGCGCGGCAGCGGCGAATTGAACGTGGATCGAGCGCATCGCATCGTGACCGCGACGCGTGTCAACGGCACCTCCGTGTCCACCAACGCGTCGCCGGCCGAGTCGATGGGGTGGGGCACCGCCACGCTCACCGCGAACGGCAAGACCCACTGGCGCTTCCGGCTGAATCAGGTCGCGCCCAGCTTCGACTTCACCGTGGTGTGGCCGCGCAGCGTGGCGTCCAATCTGGCGTCCTACACGTTCGCCAACATGAACCTGCGGCTGCAGCGCTCGCTGAGCGGTGGCAGCGAGTTCATCCCGCTCGAAGGTGACGCGGGGCTCGCCACCTTCGAATCAGGCAATGTGGCCAGCACCTCGTCGGTGGACAACATCGAGACGATCCATCTGGTGAATCTGCAGCCCGGCGAATACACGCTGCAGGTTTCGCGTTCGGACACGGCCTCGGGCAGCGTGGTGGCCTACGCGGCATGGGCCGTTGATTCGGCGGGGTTCGGTCCGGAAGGTGACGTGGATGCGTCAGGCATGGTCGACTTCGGCGATGTGGCGCTGGCGTTGACAAGCTTCGGCACGGACGATCCTGCAGCGGACATCGACGTGAACCGCGTCGTCGACTTCGGCGACGTGGCGCTGATCCTGCTCAACTTTGGCTGAGCGCGCCGCTCGTACACTCGGCGCGTGCACGGCCGCGGACGAGAACGCATGCAGCTTGCGGTGATCGGCGCCATCCTGCTGGTGACGCTGGTGTGGCCGTTGTGGTTGATGGTGCGCGGCGCGCTTCGCACCTCCGACGGCCTCGGATGGACCGCGCACCATGTGCTGGATGTGTTTCGCGATCCGCTCAGCCGCGCCGGCCTGATGAACGCGCTGGCGATCGCCGCGTGCGTGACCGTTGGCACGCTGCTGCTCTCGATGCCGCTGGCACTGGTGAGCAGTCGATTGGCGTTCCGGGGCAAGGCGCTGCTCTCCGGCTTGCTGCTGCTGCCGCTCATCCTGCCGCCCTTCGTGGGTGCGATCGGTCTGCGGCATCTGCTGGGTCGTGAGGGTTCGCTGAACGCGCTGTTGCTGAAAGTGGGTCTGGTCGATCACGGCATCGACTTCGTTGGCGCCGGAGGCTTCTGGGCGGTGGTGCTGCTCGAGACGCTGTCGCTGTATCCCATCGTGTACCTGAATCTCGCCGCGGCGCTGTCCAATCTGGATCCAGCGCTCGAGGAAGCGGCGCGGAACCTGGGCGCAGGTGCATGGACACGCTTTCGTCGCGTCACGCTGCCGCTCGTGCGGCCTGGGGCGTTCGCCGGCGCGGTGATCGTGTTCATCTGGAGCTTCACCGAGCTCGGCACGCCGCTCATGTTCGAGTATCGGCGCGTGACCAGCGTGCAGATCTTCGAGGGTCTGAAGGACATGGAGTCGAGTCGGCGGCCGTACGCGCTGGTCGCGGTGATGCTGACCGTGGCCGTGCTGCTGTACGTGACCAGCCGCCTGACCGTGGGTGGTCGCGCGCATGCCATGCAGGCGAAGGCGAGCGTGCGCAGGCAGGAGCGGCCCATGGGCGCTTGGGGCACGCTTGCGTGCTGGATGGTGGTC
>CAIPQY010000446.1 GCA_903867275.1 uncultured bacterium
GGGGTAGACTTGCGGCCCCACATGCGCAGTGCCGTGAACACCACCTGGACCTCGCGCGGCATCGCGGCCGTGATCGCGATGGCCTGTGCCGCGCCCTTGGTGGTGGCCTGCACACTGGTGCCATCCGCCACCGGCATGGACACGCACCGGCAACTCGGATTGCCTGCCTGCGGCTGGCCGATGGCTCTGGGCATTCCCTGCTTCACCTGCGGCATGACCACCTCGTTCGCGCTGGCGGTGCGGGGTCGGTTCCTGGCGGCGCTGTACGCGCAACCCGCCGGGCTCGTACTCGTGTGCGCCGCCGCGCTTGGTGTGGTGGTGGCCGCATGGGTGGCCATCAGCGGACGCTCGGTGCATCGATTTCTGCAGCCGCTTGCCACGGGCCGGCTCGCCATCGTGGCGTGCGTGGTGATCCTGGCGGGCTGGGGATGGAAGTTGGCCGTCATGAAGGGGCTGTTCGCATGATGCGCGCCGTGCTCATGCTCGCCGTGTCGATGCTGGTCGGCTGTCAGATGCCGGCGCTGGTGAGCGCCGTGGGACAGAACATCGAGCGCGAGAAGAAGATCGAGGTGCTGGCCAAGTACGCCGGCCTCGACAACAAGCGCGTGGCGGTGATGGTGAAGGCGGACATGGGAACGCTGTACGAGCATCCCTCGGCCATTCCCAACATCGCGCTCAACCTGTCGCAGCGACTGCACGAGAACGTGCCGGGCATCACGGTGCTCGATCCGCGCGTGGTGATGAACTTCACCTATCAGCGCCCAAGCTGGGGCAGCATGCCGCTGGCCCAGGTGGCCGAGGAGCTGGATGTGGATCGTCTGGTCATCGTGGACATCTACGAATACCGGCTGAATCCGCCCGGCAACCGCTGGATGTGGGAAGGCGTCTGCGCCGCGCACGTGGGCGTGTCGGAACGCGACGGCACCGACCCCGACCAGATGGTCGACGAGTGGAACGTGACGGGCAAGTTCCCGCCGAATCCCGAGGCCACCTCGCGCGAGCAGCTGAACGAGACGCTGATCCAGAACGGCCTGCTGTCCACGTTCGTTCGAAACGTGGCGTGGGTGTTCTACGACCACATCGAGGACAAGTATCCGGACATCCGCAAGTGAGCCGACTCCCGAACATCCTGCTGCTGGCGGTGACGCTTCTGGTTGGTGCATGCAACATCGCCACGCCCGCCATGTACATCCTGGAGGGACCGCCCTCGAACGACGCGCAGTTCACGCTGCCCGACCGCAAGACGGTGGTGTTCGTGGACGACCAGAAGAACTCGCTCACGCGCACCCAGCTGCGTTCGATGATCGGCGACAAGGTGGCCGGCGACCTGATGGAGAACAAGCTGGTCACCGAAACCATCGCCACGCGCGATGCGGTGGCGGTGGCACGCAAGGATGACAGCGTTTCGAAGCTCACCGCCATCAGCGAGATCGGCGAGAAGGTGGGTGCAGAGGTGGTGATCTACGTGCGCATGGGCAAGTTCGAGCTGGCGGAGCCGGGCGGCACGCCCATCCCGCACGCCTCGGCCGTGGTGAAGGTGATCGATGTCACCAATCGCACCCGACTGTTCCCGTCCGACCCCGAGGACCCGGGCCGCGAGGTTTTCACGCAGATGCGCGAACTGAGCATGGACATGTACAACACCTCGCCCGGTCGCCGACAGATCGAGGACTTGACGGCCGCCGAACTCGGCAACCGCATCGCCAAGCTGTTCTACAAGCACGAGAAGAACGAGCTGGGCAAGGGCATCGGCGTTCGCAAGTGAGCCCGATGTCCGCGCTGCTGCACATCGTGGATCCCCAGGGCCCCGCTGCTTCGGGCTGGCTGTCGCACATGGCGGCACAGCACGGCGGTGGCGGTCAGGTCGTGGCGCTGGGGGCTTCGGCACATGGTGCGGCCTTCCGCATCCCGTTCTCCGGTGGGTCCGTCGCGCTGGCCGCGCGCTCGCTGGAGCGGCTGTGCGATGAAGTGCAGGCGCGCGTCGTGATCGCATGGGGTGCGCGCGCCGCGGCGGTGGCCGCGCAGGCGCGTGACGCCGCCGAGCGATGGCTGGTGCTGGATGCGGTGCCGCCGCTGCGCTCGATTCCCTTCGATGCCGAGGTGATCTGCCTCGGTGATGCGGTGGCCGATCAGTTGTCCGCCGCGGGGTGGCCGCCCATGCGACTTCGCGTTGCGCAGGTGCCATCGCTGTGCATGGCCGAGCCTGATCACGATGGTTCGCGCCGCGCCGCGCTGCGGAAGCAGTGGGGTGTGCCCGATGCGGCGTTCGTGGCTGGACTGCTTCCGGCGGGCCCGGATGCGGGTGATGCGCTGGGTGCATTCCATGCCGTGGGTCGCGTGCGCATGACGGGCGTGGATGCCCGCCTGGTGCTCGCCTCGGATGCCGGTCTTGCCGGACCCATGCAGGTGTTCGCGCGGTCGATCGGGCTTCGCGATGCGGTGCACTTCGTGGATGCGGTGCGCGATCCCGCCTCGGTGGCGCCCATGGTGGATACATGGCTCTCCTTGCGGGGCGAGCGCGACGATGCCACGGCGCTCGATCCGGCGGTGGCGGCGGGTCTGCATGCGCCGCTGGTGGCCGCGCTTGGCTCGCTGGCCGCAAGCGCGGTGGAGCCGAATGTGGATGGGTTGGTCGCCGAGGGGCGCAACCGCATCGGCGCCGCATTGCTGGAACTCTCGCGCGATCCCGCGCGCTGTCGCGACCTGTCCACGGCCGCACGCGCGCGCTACGCGGGCCAGGACCGTCGTCAGGCCTTCGCGCGCATGTTCGATGACATCGCCGCGCGCGCACGTGTGAGCGAATCGAATCGCTCCGCAGCTCCGGCATAGAGCGAACGCAGCACCTCGGCTGGCAGGCGCTTGCCTCGCAGTGCGGGTGCATCCAGTGGTCCATGGCGCTCCGGCCACACCATGGCCAGATCAGGATCCGCGATGGGGCTGAGGCCGTCGTGATCGCTTTCCCACAGCATGCGCAGCGCCCAGTACCGGCTGGCGTACAGATCGAAGGCATCTTCGGGCGCGCTGGCCTTGGCGGCCATCTCGGTCTTGCCTTCGGCGTGCGTCAGGTGGTCGTCGGTGGTCACGATGTCGCTGCCAAACAGCACGCGGCCCTGGAAGCGCTGCAGGAAGTCGATCACGTGCGCGCGATCATGCTTGGACACCTCTCGCACGATCCACTTGGTGGCACTGGCATCCAGATGCAGGTTGGGGTGTCGATCAAGCAGACCCGTCAGGAAGGACAGATCCTCCGGCCAGCCACCGAGGTGTGCGGCGATCCACGGCACCTGAAAGCGGTCGAGCAGTCGCTCGAGCGGCATGTAGTGCGACTGTTTCGTGCCGTACACGGCGGCATCGCGATAGCGCGTGGCGAACCAGGTGTCCGGATCGGCCACGTGCGTCATGAACGACATGCCAAGCCCCGATGCCAGCTCCATGGCCGCCACGCGTTCCGGCGAGTCCAGTCGCAGGGCGGTTGGATCGCCAAGCTCGATCGCGAAATCCACGATGCGCGGTGCCGCCCAGAACTTGCAGATGCCTGCGCCGAGTGCGTGATAGGCCTCGATGCGCTGCAGGAATCCCGCGCCGTGCGCATGCCGACGATCCTTCGAGGCGAAGTCCGGCACGGCGATCAGTTGCAGGCGATCGCCCAGCACCTCGCGCACGACGGGCACCTGCTCAAGCGCCGTCATGGACCAGATGCGGTCGATGCCGTACAGATCCATGGCCTCGCGCAGCAGCACCGAGGCCCTGGCGCCGTTCACGTGCGCGTGCGCATCGATGATTCCGTGCGACAGACGCGCGAAGCGCCGCGCTTCCTGGCGATAGTCCATGTCGAGCAGGTTCGACGGATTGCGTGGCACGGCCGAATGGTAGATGGCGCTCAGCGCGCGCGCTTCTTCAGCGGTCGCTTTGGACCGGCCTTCTTGCCGATCGCGCGTGAGACCGTGCGAACGACGGCAGGGGCCGTTTCAAGCTTGCCGGCATGGTGCACGCCAGCCACGTACATCTCGTGATCCGATTCGATGTCGAGGTGACGGATCATTTCGCAGTCCAGCCACCACGCCGCGCGCAGCGGTACGGGGCACATCGACGGCGTGCTCAGGTGCGGTAGTCCAAGGAATGGATCGCGTCCGTGGTCGGGCATCGCCTGGAACAGTCGATCGATCAGCGGATCGCCGTCTCCCACGCGACACAGCGCGAAATTGCGCGAGTCACGAATGATGGGGCTGAGTGCCTGGCCCTTCTCGATGGCCACCACCACCATGGGTGGGTGCACGGCGCATTGCTGCACCCATCGCACCAAAGCGGCAGACCGCATCTCACCGAATCGGCTGGTGATCAGGAAGCGCCCGGAGGGGATCGCTTCAAGGAGATCCTCAATCGCGGATCGATCGATTGCTGGCCAGTCTCGTCGAGAGGTCACGGAATCAACCTATCGCGGATTTCGATAAACGCGAGCGTAACTGTCTGTATTCAAATGAGTTAACAAATATGGGACGCTGTTTCTCCAAGCTTCGGTGGGCCGAAAAATGGTTGATTGTGTGTGGATGAGACGAAATGTGGGGCGAAGTGTTGCAAAGTGGGGCGGAATGAATTAGAGTGCTCGCACAGGTGGCGATGCATGCTCTTCCTAGGCGAATTCGAACATGCCCTCGACGCGAAACAGCGACTGGCAGTGCCGTCGGAACTTCGCGCGTGCCTTCCGAGCGATGGCGAGGACGCGGTGTTCGTGGCGGCGCCGGGGCCGAACGGATTTCTCTGGCTGTGGCCGGAGGCGACGTTCGCCGAGCTGGCCAAGTCGCTTGGTGGGTCACTGGTGGGCGACGACTCGCTTCAGAACTTCGAGCGTCTGGTCTTCAGTCAGTCGGCACGGACGCCGCTGGACAAGGCCGGACGCATCCGCGTGCCCGACCGAATGCTTCAACGCTTCGGACTGGCCGGCAACATCGTGATCCTCGGCGTTCGGGATCACCTGGAACTCTGCACGCCCGAGCAGTGGAAGGGCGAGCGCGATCGACTGGAGCCAGCCACCACGGACGTGTGGCGCAAGGCTCGCGAGGCTCTGCGTAACCGGAACGCCGGTTGAGCGGATCTCGCAACTGACTTCCGACCCCACCGCAGGATTGGCGGTGGAGCCAGCAAGGGACTGCCCTCGGCCATGGAAGGCTGGCGGCAATCCGAAGGCGGACGGTTGGGCTCGAGGCCGGCCAGGGAAGGCCCCCCTCGAACCACCCGCACCGCGACAGACGCGCGGGCCATGGAAGGCTCGCTGAATCGGGTGACTGATCGCCAAGGATGGCGGCGGGCACTCTGGACGCCTTCGGGCGCCCATCCGTCGATGCCCTCGCAGCGGGACGCCGCTGCGAGGGCATTTCGTTTTGGGGCTGGAATCCCCGACAAAACCGGGGTTGGGCGGCGGCGGGTTCCGGTGTACCTTGATTGTCCGGACCCAAGGCGGGTCCACGGCTCGGTTTGCATGGAATCGCGGAGGCTGGAGCACCGCGGCGAACCGATCCTGGCAGGAGGTCCACCGATGCTCGTCATCACGCGCCGCGAAGGCGAAGAAGTCATCATCGGCAACCCCGCGGCACCGCTGGGCATTGTTCGCATCGCCGCCATCAAGGGCGATCGCGTTCGTCTGGCGTTCGAGTTTCCGCGCGAGATCGACGTGCACCGCCGCGAGGTGGCTGACCAGATCAACGCGGCGGACAAGGACGGCAACCCCATCGCGGGTCAGATCCGTCCGGCGGCCGGCGGCGAGAACGCCTGAGCATCCTGGAAATCCGATCGCGTCGCGGCACCCGGGTTAGACTCGGTCGCATGGTTTCGAACGTGGCGTGTCTGCGTCGGCTGATGCTCGCGTGCGCGTTGTGCCTGTCCGCGTGCGGCGGCGGAACCTATCGCGGCGACCCCATGCGTCCGCTCACCGATCCTGGCGCGCTGCCCACCGATCAGGAAGCGGCCATGCGCAAGCTGGATGCCGCGCCGACGCCCGAATACCTGAAGCAGCTGCAGCGCATCGTGTTCCAGCCCGGGTACACGCAGGACGTGCGGGTGATGGCCTTCGAGCGCCTGCAGAAGGGCGACGAGAAGACCCTGCAGGAACTGAAGAACGGCATCGCCATGAACCTGCCCAAGATGCAGGCGCTTTCGTGGCGCACATGGCTGAGCGAGCGCATCGCCAAGGAGGGCTGGAAGGATCTCACGCCCACGCTTGTGCGCGCGTGGAGCGCACCCATGCCCGGCTGGGTGGAGAAGGACACGGATCGTCCGGAGCGCAAGGCGCTGGTGGTGCTGTACGGCGAGGACCATCTGACCGATGTGCTGGTGGAACTTGTCGCCAACGCCAATCCGGTGACCGAACGCAATCTGCGCCTGCGCTGCTGGGAGCTGCTGCAGAAGCAGGGACAGCGGCAACGTCTGGTCACGCTGCTGGCCGACACGCAGGTGAAGCCCGACGACACGCTGTTGCGCGACCTTCGCACCTGTGCAGCGGAATTGGGCGTGGTGCCCACCACGCGCGAGGAGATCCTGTGGCTGCAGGCACTGCTCACCACGGCCAACGCCGGTTTCTGGGCCGAGGCGAAGGCGGCGGTGGCGCAGCTGCCCGAGGCCACGCGCACCACGCTGGAGATTCGCGAGCTTCCAACCGCGGTTGCGTGCGCGCGACACAAGCCCGAACTGCTGACGGCCAGCAACCAGGAGCTGTACGCCCGCGTGGAGGCGCGACGCAAGGCCAAGGGCAGTCGCATGGCCACGGCGTCGCTGGAGGGGTATGGCGGCGACTTCACCGAAACGCTGTACGCGCAGCGTGACAAGCTGCGCTGGGGCGATCTGGCGGCGATGACGTTGGCGATGGACCTGCTGGATGATCCGGTCGTGCGCAAGGCGATGTTCGACTTGGGTGACCGCGACATCCAGGATCTCACCACCGAGTACGGTGGCGTGCTCACGGTGGACCGCGACGGAAAGCCCAAGCTGATCGAGTGCAAGCCGCGCATCACCGGCAACGACACGCGCTTCGA
>CAIPQY010000447.1 GCA_903867275.1 uncultured bacterium
AGACACCACAGGCATTCCTCCAGCGATGCACCAAGTCCCACCACGCAGCGCTCGATCGCGGAGCGCAGTTCGCCGGCGCGCGTGCGGAACTGTTCCGCCGCTTCCATCGCCGACAGCGCATCGGTGGGCGCATGCGCGCTCATGCACCACCTCCTTCGCGGGCGCGGCGCTTGGCGGCGCGCAGACGGCCCATCGGGGAATCGTCCTGTGGTTCGGGTTCGGCGGAAGGCGCCGGCGCGGCCTCGACCGGCGGCTCCTCCAGGGCGATCGGTGCCGCGGATGCGGCTGGTGTGGCTGCAGAACGCGTGTTTGCGGGCGCGCCGACATCCACGCCGTCGTTCGTGCGCGCGCGCTGTCGCGCCTGCTTCCACGCCGCCGTCACGCGTGCGGCATCGCGAGGCGCCTCGGCTGCGCGTCGCACCGGCCACTCGATCGAGAGTCGACGCACCGCCACATCCACCACGAACAGCGCGGCTGCCAGGAACACGCACAGGTCCCACGCCTGCCGCATCGATTCAGGCATGGGCATGCCTTGCGTCTCGAACAGATTGGCGTTCGCGTCACCCACCTGCAGCACGCGACCACCGGTGCGACGCGCGATGGCGGCCATGCGATCGGGATCCGCCTGCGCGGTGCGGAACTCGCGCGGGTACGGCACGCTGACCGAGGCCTGCGTGAACACCGGTCGCGCGGCACCCGTCATGCCGAGCGCCGCGTTCACCAGATACGCGCCGGCCTGATCGACCGCGAAGCGACCGCTCCACCGACCCGCAGCGACCTGCCGAAGCGCCAGCGACTGCACCGCACCGTCGGGCTGCATCACGCGCGCCTCGGCGGACTGCACGCGCGCGGCGGTGTCGCCGACCGCTTCAACGTCCACGATCGCCTCGTCGCCCTCGAGCCGCGAACGCACCAGCACATCACCCGGCGCGGTGGGACGGAGCATCCATCGCACCATGCCGCCCACGAAGGGCTGGAAGCCTGGCCAGGTCGCCCACGCCGGCGTCCATCGACCGCCAAGGTCGCTGGTGAAGGCCACGCCGCGACCGAGTCCGTGGTTCCACCAGGCAAGGATCGGGTCGGGCGGATCGCCCGCGCTCACCAGGCCGATCTGCGCCGGTTCGCCGCGCGCGCCGGTGAGCACGTAGCCGCGCAATGGAGGCACGGCGCTGATCGAGCGCATCCAGTCGGCCGTGCCGATGCGCCTGGGCTCGAACGGCTGGCCTTCCCACACCAGCGAGCGGCGCACCAGCTGCGCCTCCTTGATGAAGATCTGCGGAATCGCCACGCGACTCTGGTCGTCCTTCACCGCGTAGAAGCGACCGTTGGCCGCCTTCGCGAGCCGCGCGAGCAATCCATCGTTGGAGCCGTCGCCGATCGCGAGCGTGGAAAGGGTGACGCCTTCAGATGCCATGCGCTGCGCGAGCGCCATGCCCACGCTTGGCTCGCCCATGGTCTGCCCGTCGGTGAGCACGATGGCGTGCTTGGTGGTGGCATGACTCTTCGCCAGTTCGACCGCCGCCATCTCGAGCGCGGGGAAGAGATTGGTGCCGCCACCCGACGCGATCGCGCGGATGCGTGCCTCGATGGACGCCATGTCCTCGCAGGTTGTCAGCGGCACGCTCAGCGCGGCGTCGCCGCTGAAGGCGATCACGGTCACCTCATCGAGCGCCGACAGCGCGCGGATGGCCTTGATCGCCGCCTCGGCCGCGATCTGCTGCTGCGAGACGCCGGTGCCCGCCACCGGCGACGCCATGCTGCCGGAGCAGTCGATGATCAACGCCAGCGCGCCCGCCGGAAGCTTGCGCTCCTGCGGCGGATCCATGTCCACCGGCAGCGCCCTGGAGGTTTCGCTGTCCTTCCATCCGCCCGCGCCGAAACTGTGATCGCCACCCACCATCATCAGACCGCAGCCCATGCCCTGCACACTGGCGTGCAACGCGCGATCGGTGTCGGCATCCACGCTCCAGCGCGGCACATTCACCAGCACGATGCCCTCGAAGTCGCCCGAAGCCACGCGCCGGCTCAAGCCTTCGGTGCCGCACACCTCCACATCCAGCTGCGACGCGCGGACGGCCTGCACCAGCGCCTCCACGCCCGAACCGCCGCCGTCATCCACCACCAGCACGCGCCCCTCGCCCGACACGAAGGTGATCGAACTGCCACGATCGTTCTCCACGATCGCGTTCTGGCGCGCATCGACCGCCTCGACGAAGGCCTCCACGCGCACCGCACCCGAGCGGTCCACCGGCAGCGGAACGTTGAATGCGTTGGGGCCCGCCTGCAGCTTCACCACCATCGCGTCCGAGTTGCCGCGCGGATCGAGATCCACCGGCCGATCATCCACGCGCAGCCGCAGACGACCTTCGCATGCCTGCGAGGCTCGCACCACCACGCGCGCGTCGATCACCTGACCGCGACGCGCACGCGCCGGCGTGCGCAGCGACTCCACCATCACATCGGCCATGTTCGGCGAGGACAGCGTCGCGACGTCCACGGGGATGCCGAGCGTGGCCGCACGCGCAGCGGCCTCCATGGTGTCGCCCGAGGTGTCCACGCCATCGCTCAGCAGCAGGATGCGGTGCATGGCGTCCGCCGGCATCACGGCGATGGCCGCGCGCAGGCCGGCCGCCAGATCCGTGGCGGTGCCGTCGCCGGCGTGGGACGTGATGTCCACCTCACCCGAGCGTGATGGAAGAGAACGGATCTCGGGCGTCTTCGCCACCGTCACCACGCCGATGCGATCGGCAGGATCGGGGCGATCCTTCGCGCGCTCGGCAAGCCATGCCTGCGCCTGCACGCGCTGCGTCGCCGGAACGGAGCGGCTCGCATCCGCCACCACCACGACGCTCACGCCCTCGCCGCGCCGCACGATGGATGGCCGCGCCAACCCGAACGCCAGCAGCACGATCACCGCCGCGCGCACCACGGCCGCCGCGATGGCGCGACCGCGCCCCAGATGCGCGATGGATCGCCAAGCGAGCCACGCCACGGGCACCAGCGCCAGCAACAGCACGAGCCACTCAGGTCGCTCGAACGCGAAGCGCACGCGCCACCCCTTCCCGCACCAACGCAGGGCGCTGCATCATGGGGTTGCACCACCGGCCGGCTTCGACGGATCCAGCTGCTTCTTCCACTGCTCGAAGTAGCGCTTGTGCGCGGCCTTCAGGCGACCCGGCACGGGATCCTCCTCGGTGCCCTCCTCCAGACCCGCTTCCACGCGTGCGGCCACCGCCTTCAGTTGCGGGCTTGAGGCACCCACGGGCGCGGCACCCTGGCCACGCACGAAGTCGCGCGCCACGGCATCACCAAGCGGATCGCCGTCGCCTGCGGACTCCTGCTTCTCCGCGAGCTGTCCATCCTTCAACGATTCGGTGCTGCCGTTGATGTTCGGCGCACCACCCTTGCCAGCCTTCTGTCCACCCTTGCCGCCGTTTCCGGAGCCCGAACCGCCCGACTTCGCCACTTCCCACGGCATCGACCAGCCCATGCTGGAACCGTTCTTGCACTCGCCCATCGCCTTCTGCAGCGCGCGCTGCATGGCCTGACTGGAGGCAGCGCGGGAAAGCTGCTTCTGCGCCTCGCCCATCGAGCCGGGCTTTCCCGAGGACTGCATGCTGTTGCCCAGGTTCTTGCACTGCTCGGCGGCCTTCTGGCTTGCCTGCATCTTCTTCTGCAGCGCCTGCTTCTGCTGCGGCGTGAGCTGCTGATTCTGCTCGATCGCCTGCTGCGCCTGCTGCGGATTGGAGGCCAACGCGGGATCCATGCCCGCCTCCTTCAACGCCTGCATGGCCCCACGCTGGTTCGCGGCAAGTTGCTGCAGCGCGTTCGACATCTGGGAGAGCGCCTGCTTCGCCTCGGCGGCCTGCTTCGCGTCGCTGCCCTCGGCCTGCTTGGCCAACTGGTCCAGCTGCTTCATGGCTTCCTGCAGATCGCCCGACTTCAACGCCTCGGACAGCGGCTTGGCACTGCCCTCCATTTCGGGAAGCGATGCAAGCAGGTCCTTCAGACGATCCGCCTGCTGCGAGGATTCGGAATCCAGTGCGCGACCAAGACGCTCCTCGAGCGCCGCGGCGCGAGCTGCCGCATCCGCTTCGCGCTGGGCCGGATCTCGCGTCGCCATCTCCGACCCACGCGGCTGCTCCATCTGCGCCAGCATGTCCTTCAGCTGTTCACGCGCCTCGGGATTGTCGGAGATGGTGTCCAGCGCCTTCGCCACACTGGCCTCGGCGGCATCCGCACGCGCCTGCTGCTCGGCCGGCGTGACCGATGCCTCGATGCCCGCGGAAACCACGGGCGCCGCCACGCGCACCGGCTGCAGCCATGCACACAGCAGAAGCACGGCCGCCACCACCGGAATCCACGGCGTGGATCGCGGCCATCGCAGCGCGAACACGCGACGCACCATCGCACGCAGCGCCGGATCACGCGCGGCACGCTCCGCATCCTGCACGGCCGCCTGGGCGAAGGCGTCAGGGCGGTTCTCCAGCGCCAGCGCCGATGCGAGTCGCCCCTCCAGACCCAACCGCTCATCGGCCTCCACGGCTGCGCGCAACGCGTTGATCGGCGGATGCAGCTGTGCAAGAAACCACGCCACGGCCGTTGCGGCGGCCACCAGCATGGCCAGAGCCATCACATCGCCCCGCGCGCCAAACACGCGCGAAAGCACAAGGCCAGGCAACGCGATCGCGAACCCCACGAGCAGCGCAGGCGATGCCACATCCATCCACCGTTGCACACGAAGGCGGATCTGCACGAGCCTGATCAGGATCGACACCGATCGCACGCGGGAAGGATAGCCCGCGGCGCGACGGCGATACCATGCGGCCATGACGCGAATCATCTGTCTGCTGCTGCTCGCCACCCTCGGAACCGCCGTGCCCGCGATCGCGCAGGACACCACCACCGACCGCGTGAAGCAGTTGGAGGAACAGAACAAGTCCCTGCAGCGCGAACTGGACGCGGCCAAGGCTCGCATCCGTGAACTGGAGGGCGGCATGCGTGCGCCCACGCCACCGCCACCGGCCGCTCGTTCCACGCAGGATCCCGGCTCGGACCCGTGGGGCAACCCCTCCGCCGCGCTGCGCACGCTCGCAAGCAAGGTGAAGGAAGATCTGCTGTCGAAGGGCCAGTCCATTCCGGACAGCGCCGCCGGCGAGAAGATCATCCAGTCCTACCGACAGCGCGTGACCAAGTGGATCGAGACCATGGCCAAGTTCCGCCAGCCGGTGGAGTGGCGCGTGGACGTGAGCGAGGCCATCCTGGTCAGCACCTCGCCACGCGAATTCGAGGTGCGCATGCACGCGGTGAACGCCGAAGGCGCACACGTGGGCCCGGGCTTCACCGTGAAGTGCGCCGCCACCGCGGCACCCGACCTGACCATCAAGAACGCGCCGGGCGCCTGGGCACTGAAGGCCGATGTGGTGCCAAGCCTGCAGCTGAATTCCGACCTGACCAGCACCGACCGCACGAACCCCTTCGGCGAAACCCCGCTGATCGCACCGCAGCTGCAGTGCCGGCTGGATTACGTGGTGCATGCACTCACGCGCGTGGTGGATGCCACCCCGGTCGCTCCGGCGGCCCCAAACGGCAAGTGAACCGCGCATTGAACCCGCGACCGCCTCGCCCTACCATCGCCACGGATCCATGACCGACGCCACCCCGCAGCCCGAGCGACCGCGCATTCCGCTGACCCAATTGGGCCGCGGACAGCGCGCGCGACTGGACGCGGGCTGCATGTCCGGCCTGCCCGAGCATGACCAGTGCCTGCTGCGCGCCATGGGCGTGCATGAGCACTGCGAACTGCGCGTGTGCAAGCCGGGCGAGCCGTGCATCATTCAGGTGGAGCGCACCAAGGTGGGCCTGAGCGGCCCGGTGGCGAACCAGCTGCTGGTGACGCCGTGCGACGACCCCGGAGCCTGCTGACATGACGCTCTCCTCGGGCGCGGATGGCACCCCTGCGGGTTCCACAGCGCGACCGTTGCGCGCAGCGCTGCTCGGGCAACCCAACACCGGCAAGACCACGCTGTTCAACCGCCTGTGCGGCGTGCGCGCACGCACGGGCAACCTGCCGGGCACCACGGTTGAAAGCCGCGTGGGCCTGACGCGTGTGGGCACGCAGGACATGGAGGTGATGGACCTGCCCGGCACCTACGGGCTGCATCTTGAACTTCCGGAGAGCCGCGTGTGTCGCGAGTGCATCGAGGGCCGCATCGGCGACTGCGCGCCCGATGTGGTGGTGCTGGTCGCCGACGCCACCAACCTGGCGAAGTCGCTGCGCTTCGTGGTGCCCGCGCTTCGAAGGCGGCTGCCCTGCGTGGTGGCGGTGACGCTGGCCGACGAGGCGCGCCGCAAGGGCCTGAGCGTGGATGCGGCCAGACTGCAGGCACGACTGGGTTGCCCCGTGCATGTGACCAGCGGCCGCACCGGCGAGGGCGTGGAGGCGATGGCTGCGGCCGCCATGCGCGTGGCGCATCAAGGCATCACCGACGGCGTGTTCGAGAACCGTCTTGCACTGCTTCCATCGAACGAGAGCGATGCGGCGCTGGCAGCCTGGTGCGGCGACGCCGTGGCCGACAGCATCGGCGGCACACACGCGATTCGCGCCGACGCGCTGAGCGATCGCGTGGATGCCGCGCTCACGCACCCGGTGTCGGGTGGCGCAGTGTTCGTGATGGTGATGGCCCTGCTGTTCACCGCCATCTTCTGGCTGGCCAAGTTCCCCATGGACGGCATCGACTGGATCTTCACGAACCTGGGCGGCTGGCTGCAGGCCGAGCTGCCGGAGGGCGCACTGCGAAACCTGCTGGTGGATGGCGTGGTGGGCGGCGTGGCGGGCACCGTGGTGTTCCTGCCGCAGATCGCGCTGCTGTTCTTCCTGCTGAGTCTGCTTGAAGACAGCGGCTATCTGGCGCGCGCCGCGTTCGCGGCCGACCGCTTCATGCGACGCTTCGGGTTGCCTGGCCAGGCCTTCGTGCCGCTGCTGTCCAGCCACGCCTGCGCGCTGCCCGGCATTTTGAGCACGCGACTGATTCCGGACCCGCGCGATCGGCTGGCCACCATCCTGGTGGCGCCCTTCATGAGCTGCACCGCGCGACTGCCGGTGTATGTGCTGCTGATCTCGCTGCTGTTCGCGGGCAAACCATGGTTCGCAGCGATGGCCTTCATCGGCTGCTACGCCACCGGCGCCGTGGCCGGCCTGCTGAGTGCGCTGCTTGCGCGACGCACCATCCTGCGCGGCCCCGCACGCCCGATGATGCTGGAGCTGCCGCCCTATCGCCGTCCGAGCATCCGCACCGCACTGTGGATGACCGGCGATCGCGCGCGACTGTTCCTGCAGAACGCGGGCACCATGATCCTGGCGATCTGCGTGGCCATGTGGTGGCTCAGCGCATATCCAAAGGCCACGCCCACACCGGAGGTGGCCGGCATGTACGCGCAGGCCGAGCAGCTGCGCGCCACGCAGTCGGTGGATGGCGTGGCGAAGGCGGCGGTGCTGCAGGTGCAGGCCGATGCCTATCTGGCGCGCGATCAGCAGCTGCAGAGCTTTGCCGGCCGCATCGGCCGCTTCGCGCAGCCGGTGTTCGCGCCGCTGGGCTTCGATCACCAGTTGACCGTGGCCACGCTCACCAGCTTCCTGGCACGCGAGGTGTTCGTGAGCACGCTCACGGTGCTCAATGGCACGGGCGGCGACGCCGACGAACGCCGCGTGATCGAGCGCATCGCGCAGGGCCGCCGCGCCGACGGAAGCAAGCTGTTCGACACACCCACCGCAGCGGCACTGCTGGTCTTCTTCACGCTGGCGATGCAGTGCCTGCCGACGCTGGCGCTGGTGCGCCGCGAGACGGGTTCATGGAAGTGGCCGCTGCTGCAGCTTTGCTGGATGAGCGGACTGGCCTGGAGCATGGCGTTCGTCGTGCGCACCGTGCTGGTGCAGATGGGAGTCACCTGATGCCCTGGAATGACTGGCAGTTCTGGATCGTGTCGATGGTGGCGGTGCTGGCGTTCGCCGCGGTGCTGCGACCCCTGCTGCCTTCGCGCAACAGGAACGCTTCCTGCCCCGGATGCCCCTCGGCCGCGCAACCCAACAAGCCACGACCCGCCAAGCTGACCATCGACGGTGCACCCATCCATCCGCCGCGAGGCGCGGGTGACTGACACCGAACGCGTGCCGCTTGTGGTGGTTGGCGCCGGCGCGGCGGGATTGATGACCGCCATCCATGCCGGACGCGCAGGCGTGCGCGGCGTGGTGGCGCTGGACGGCGCACGCACGCTTGGCGCGAAGATCCTGGTGGCGGGCGGCGGTCGCTGCAATGTGACGCATCACGCCGTGCACGAACGCGACTACGCGGGCGGCACGCCGGCCTCGATCCGCCGCGTGCTGAGCCGCTTCACCGTGACACAGTGCGTGGAATTCTTCAGCGCGCTCGGCGTGGAACTGAAGGAAGAGGACACCGGC
>CAIPQY010000448.1 GCA_903867275.1 uncultured bacterium
CGCGATCGGGCTGGAGATCGCCCGAAGCTTCCTGCACTTCTACATCAGCCGCACATTGAGCCTGAGCCTGGTGTACGGCTCGCTGGGCCTGGTGCCGGTGTTCATGTTCTGGATGTACGTGATCTGGATGATCGTGCTGGTGGGCCTGCAGGTGGCGGTGCTGTGGGATGCGCTGGCGCGCCGCGGCCTGCAGAACCTGATGGATCGTCACCCGACCAACGCGTCAGCGTGACGTGCCCGACCCGGCCGCAGGCGCCGCGGGCGGCGTGGTGCCGGCTGCGGGCGCTGTGGTTCCTGGTGCAGGTGCAGCGGTCGCCGGCTCGGCGGTCGCCTTGGCCGCCGCATCGGGCTTGGGCGTTTCCTGATCGAACTCGTTGAGGCGCTTGCCCCACGGCGTGGCGGCCAGGCCCGGCCACTTTCGACCCTCGGCACGCAACCACACCCGCTCGAGCGAGTCGATGGGGCCGAAGATGGCCTCGAAATTCTCCTCGCGCTTGGAGGGCATCGCATACGCGCCCTGCTTCAACGCCTCGAGATACAGACGCAACTCCGTCGGTCGCGAGCGCGCCAGCCACATGGTGAAGATGCAGGACTGTCCGTAGAAATCCTTCAACTCGCCTTCCTGGCTGTTGGTGCCGGACACGTAGCGGTCCTTGCTCACCAGCACGCGCAGCGGAATCAGGCGATCACCCTGCACGGCCTCGGTCATCGCGGCGCGCCGCTTCGGGTTGTCGCTCTGGAATCCAAGGTCGGCATCCGCGGTGTCGGAAGCCTCGAAGCCGGTGGCCAGACCCTCCGCAAGCCACAGCGGATACGTGACGCCGCGCTTCTGCACGCCACTGTGGAAGAACAGCTGGTGGGCAGCCTCGTGCGTGACCGTGCCGACGAAACTGTCGGTGGCGGCGCTGGCGATCTCGTGCTTCTGCGCCTGAATCTGCTGGTTGATGCGCGCGGCCTGACCGCCGACGCCACCCGCATCCAGCGCGCCCGCACCGGCGCCGCGTGCCTGCTGCGCCACGCGCTGCTCGTTGTTCTTCAGCTTTCCCATGGCCTGCTTCACGGTGTCGTTGCTCATGGCGTCGAACATGACGAGCCGGTCGACCGTGGGGCTGTAGTAGCCGGCCGCCCAGCTGTTCTGCATGCCGTCCTGCGACTTCGCGAACGCGGCGAAGTCGCTCTTCTCGCGGAACAGCACCGCAACCAGCTTGTGACGCGGCTGACTCGCCTCCAGATGCATGGCGTCGCAGTTGGCGTAGAAACTCTTCAGCGTGGACTCGAGCAACTGCGTCACATGCTGCGCGTGATCGAGCGGCGCATCGGACAGCAGCACGTAATGCTCGCTCTCGGTGCGGCTGAGCTGCGGGACCGCCTTCTGGGTGCTGTCGAGCGCCTCGCTCGCGGACGGCACGCTCGGCGCGGGGGTGTCGGCCGCCTGTGCCACGAGACACAGGCCGAGCATCAGGATGGCGGAATGGGTGCGCATGGTGTGTGGGCTCCGTTACACTCGCAATGGTACGCACGCAGCACCGAGGATCGCATGCCCCACTCGATCGACCGAAAGACCGCCTTCACGCACATCTGGACCGCGCGCGGGCACCTGATCGCCCGCGTCCTGACGCCCAATGTGGGCCAGCGCGAGGTGGCCATCGTGACCGGCGAGATCGGCGACGCCATCACCGAGCTGCAGGGCGACGGCAAGGGGCGTGCCATGGTGCTGGACCTGAGCGATGTGCGCATGCTGAGCAGCATGGGCCTTGGCATGTGCGTGGATCTGAAGAATCAGGCGGATCGCGCGAAGATGCGACCCCTGCTGTTCGGCGTGAGCACCACCCTGCTGGAACTGCTGAAACTGATGCGTGTGGACCGTCTGTACACCGTGGTGGCGGACCAGTCCGCCCTGGATCGCCAGCTGGCCTGAATTCCACGCAGAACGCGATTGGCCTGCCGGGGTCGCCTGCCCTACCATCCCCGGCCTATGGGTCTTGAATCCGCTCTTCCCGCCGACAGTGTCCTCTCCACGCAGTTGAACCGTGTGGTGAACTGGGCCCGCCGCTCCAGCGTGTGGCCCATGCCCTTCGCAACCGCCTGCTGCGGCATCGAGCTGATGGCCACGGCCTGCAGTCGATTCGACCTGGCGCGATTCGGTGCCGAGGTGATGCGCTTCAGCCCCCGCCAGTCCGATCTGCTGATCGTTGCCGGTCGCGTGAGCGTGAAGACCCTTCCCGTGCTGCAGCGCATCTACATGCAGATGACCGAGCCCAAGTGGGTGATCAGCATGGGCGCCTGCGCAAGCACCGGCGGCGTGTTCGACACCTATGGCGTGGTGCAGGGCGTGGACCAGTTCATTCCGGTCGACGTGTATGTGCCCGGCTGCCCGCCGCGCCCCGAGATGCTGATCGAGGGCATCATGGCCATCCAGCGCATCATCGACGCGGACAACATTCCGCGTGACCCTGATGGCAAGCGCCTGCCGCTGAACATCGCGGTGAGCCCCAACTACGAGCCCCGGCCCATGCCGGTGCCCGTGACAGTGGGCGCTTCGTGAGTCCGGCGGCCAATCAGGCCGCCGCGAAGTCTGCGCAGCCCAACACAAGCGACTGGCCGGGGCTGGCACTGCGATCGATCGTCGTGGCAGCTGCGGTTTGTGCCGGCGCGTGGCTTTCCCTGATGGGCCTGCGCACGCCGGCACCACGCCCGGCGATCGCCACCGAATTCTCCGCCATTCGAGCCGCTGACAGGGCCCATGCCCTGCTCGGTGATCAGCCGCGGCCCGTGGGCAGCGCCGCCAACGCGGCGACCGTGGAACGACTGGCGAGCTGGCTGCGTGGCCGCAAGATGGAGGTGGAAGTGCAGGAAGCGACGGTGCGCGCGGGCGGACGCGACGTGACGCTGCGCAACATCATCGCGCGCCGAACAGGCGCACTGCCGGGCAAGGCGGTGCTGTTCGTGGCACATCACGACACCGTTGCCGCATCGCCGGGGGCAGGCGACGATGGCATGGGTGTGGCCATCGCGCTGGAGCTGGCCGACGCGCTCAACGTGGAACCGTGGCCGGGACGCGACGTGATCGTGCTGCTGACCGACGGCGAGGAGGCCGGACTGCTGGGTGCGAAGCACTTCGCGGAGAATCATCGGTGGATGGCGACCGTTGGTTGCGTGCTGAACATCGACCATCGCGGCAATGCAGGTCCCTGCCTGCTGTACGAGACGGGGCCGGACACGGCCCGAGTGCTCGAGCCCGTCGCACCGCTGCTGGGACCCGTGGTTGCCAACAGCACCTTCGCGGAGATCTCCAGGCACATGCCGTACGCGACGGACTTCCAGGTTTTCCGCGAGCGCGGCGTGCCAGGCCTGAACTTCGCGGTGGTGGATGGACTGGCCCACTATCACCAGCCCACCGACACGTGGGCGAACGCCGACCTGTCGTCGCTGCAGCATCAGGGCGACATGGTGCTGCCCGCCATGCATGCACTGAGCACGGCCAAGGAGGATCGACACAAGATCGAGGGCGACGCCGTGTTCCTGGATGTGGCCGGTTCGTTCCTTGCGTGGTGGCCGGCCCGAGCGGGCGTGGTGGCCGGGGTCACCTGCACGCTTGTCGCCTGCGCACTCGGATGGCTGGCCGCGCGCCGCAGCAACATGCCGAAACCGACGCTTGCGATGGGTTTCGCGGCCTCGATGGTGCGGGCGATCGTCGCCAGCGGCTTCACCTGGCTGGCCCTGTGGGTGCTGGCGCGTGGAGGCGCCTACGGCATGGAGGCCGCCACCGCAGCGATGCCCGACGCGAGCATGTTTGCCCGCTATCGCGCGGGATTCTGGCC
>CAIPQY010000449.1 GCA_903867275.1 uncultured bacterium
CCACGGTTGCATCGGGCCTGCAGCTCATGTTCTGCAGCAGCGCGGGGCGTCGGCCGCTGGGTCCGCCCATGTGGAATGGGGGCGGTTGCTGCAGTTCAGATGGTGCGGACATGGTTGGCTCCTGCGCACAGCGCACGCACCTGCTTCCACGAGTCCAGCACCTTCGCCACGTCGGGTACCAGCTTGATCACGCCCTTGCTCCACTGACTTGCGAGCAGATTCTCGATCAGCGCGCGGTCGGGGTCGCGTTGCTCGGTGGCAGCGCTCACGCGCACCACTTCCTGCCAGCAGGCGTGCGTGTTGCTGCCCGAAACCACTTTCGCCTTCACGCTCTGCGCCATCGCCACTTCACCGAACAGGCCAGCGATCTGCTCCGCAACCGCGGCAATTGAGTGGCCGATGGCGCCGGTTTCCATCAGGTGCGCGGCCAGTGCATGTCGGCCACCGGGTGTCAGGCGGGCCAGCGCATCGGCTGCGTAGCTGGAGAATTCCTGCGTGCTCAGCTGATCGAAATTCACCGCCAGCAACACGCGTCGCACTGCGTCTGGCTCGGCAGCCAGCAGTCGGCGCGGGTCGCCGCGATCAAGACGCAGCGTCTTCCACACCTCGTTGTGGGCAAGCTGCAGGCGAGCGTGGTCAATCGACGCACCGCTGGCAAGTTGAGGCAGGGCGCTTGTCAGCGTGAGCCACGACGAGTCTTCTGGGCGCACGCCCGGACGCGTGCGATCCCACGCCGCATGCACCGCCAGCAGGTTTCGATACAGCATGGCGGCGCGGCGACCACTGATCGGCAGTTGCAGTCGCGCGGCGTGCTGCGCGATGCAGCGCACGTATTCGGCGAACGCCTCGCCCAGCGCCAGCTCGGTTGCGGGCAGTCGGTTGGCGATGTGTTGCACCGCCTCGCGGATCGCTTCTGCTGCTTCTGGCGCGATGGCTTCAGGCTGACCGGTGATCACGCGGTGCTGATCCTGCTCGCTCATGGCATGCCAGCTGGGCACCTGCACCACAAAGCCAAAGCGATCGGCCAGCGCCGCGTCGAGCGGCTCGCTGCCGGCGTAGGCGGTGTCGTCGGGATGGTCGGGTGAGGCTGGCGGATTCATCGCCGCCCAGCGAAAGCGCAGTGCAGGCAGCGGCAGGCCCTGCACCTTGCGTTCGTGGATGATCGGGAACAGCCGATTCAGCATGTCGGGTCGCGCGCGGCTGATCTCGTCGATGAACACCGCGGCGGCGCCCCACACCGAAGCGGGCGTCTGGATGAACTTCAGTTCACCCGACGCATCGGGCAGCGGGTAGCCGATCAGATCGTCGTAGTTGATCAGGCTTGCGTTGTAGTGGCGCCATGAAATGCCGAGCGCCTCGCACAGCCGGCTCAGCAGCAGGCTTTTTGCGGTGCCGTGCGCGCCGATCAGCAGCAGGGGTGTTTCGGTGGCGAGCGCGGCGAGAATCACCGGTTCCAGCGTGTCCAGGCCAACGATGCCCAGGCTGCGAAGAGCGGCGTGGGGGGTGCGCGGTGTGTGGATGGGCGCGGGGTGCGCCGCAATTTGCGCGTTGGATGCGCGAGTGCGAGTGCGTGGCGTTGGTGCGGTCGAAGCGGCGTGCGCGATGCCCATGGCGAATCTCCATGGCACGAGGGGCAGGCAGCTTGAAAGGGGGGCGCCCCAACATGGGGAACCGTTTTGCAGAAGGTGGTTCGCCTTGCGAACCCCTGCGCCGCATCGCCCTTTCAGGGCTGACCTCGGCACCGTGGTCGCTCAGGACTCGGTTGCCGCCCGCGCTTGTAGAGGTCGCGCGGGACTCTTGATGCCGGGCACATCGTAGCGCGTGTTGGGGCGGGTGCAAGTCGCGCGTGGCAAGTTGGGCGAAGAATCATGTGTCACGGATGTGTCACGAGCCCGCTTCTACAACTGCATGCATGAACGGATCAATCGATTCGCGTTGCAGCGTTGTTCGCTTCGTGTGCGTGGTCGCGGTGGTGTGCGCATCGCTTGTCGCCGGCGCGCGTGCTGATGAAATGATCATCTTCAACCCAAACACCTACATGGTGAACGGGCGATTGGTGCTCAATCCCACCCCAGACATGATCGTCTGGGATGGCGGCAGCGCGCATCGCGTTGGCTCAAGCCTGTGGGTCGGCAACGGATGGAGCCGATACCCGGGCGGGCAGGGGTCGTTGAGCACGCGCATGCTGCAAGCCGAAGTCCAGCCCGAGGCGCAGGTCAGGCCGCGTCGCCGCATCAACACTGCATGCTGCTGCGATTGCGAATACGCGCTGCTGATGTGGAGTTCCGCGCGCAACTGATGGGGGTGCGGCGAAGGCGGTTTGTTGGCTGCGATGCGAAAGTGAGGCGTGGATTTACGCCACCCGTCGCCCACGCCGCGCCGTCACCTGCACCGCCACGCAACGGAACTTCCGCCGGCACGCGCGATGCGTCCTGGCGAGTTGCCCCACCCCTCAACTCATCCAGTTCTGATCCCGCTGCAGCGCCCACTTGCTGGTGATCTTGCGCTGCCTGGTCCAGAAGCGGTAGCCGTCCCAGCCGGTGATGTTGCCCGCGCCGAAGCAGCTGTCGTTCCAGCCGCCAAAGCCGAAGGGCTCGCGCGGCACCGGCACGCCGATGTTCACGCCGCACATGCCCGCCTCCACGCGACCCATCACGCGTCGCGCGATGTCGCCGCTGGTGGTGTACACGCTGCTGGCGTTGCCGTAGGGGTTGGCGTTCTCGATCTCGAAGGCCTTCTCCAGCGTGGGCACGCGCACCACGCTCAGCACCGGGCCGAAGATCTCTTCGCGCGCGGCGGGCATGTCGGCGGTGCATCCATCGATGATGGTGGGGCCCACCCAGTAACCGCCCGCATCGGCGCTGGCCTTGCGACCATCCAGCATGATCTTGGCACCCTGCTTCTCGGCGGCGTCGATGTAGCTGGTGATGCGGTCGCGCGCAGCCTGTGTGGTGACGGGACCCATGTCCTTGCCGGCCACCATCTTGGCCGCGCGATCACGCACCGCCTTCAGGATGTGATCCACATCGCCCACCGCCAGCAGCACGCTGGCCGCCATGCAGCGCTGGCCCGCGCAGCCGGTGAAGCTGGCCACCACGTTCTCGGCGGTCACGTTCACGTCGGCATCGGGCACCACGAACAGGTGGTTCTTGGCGCCGCCCAGGCACAGCGCGCGCTTGCCCGCCATGCTGGCGCGGCCGTACACGCTCTTGGCCACCTTGGTGCTGCCCACGAAACCGAAGGCCTTCACCAGCGGGTGATCGCACAGCGCTTCCACCACCTCGCGGCCACCCTGCACCAGGTTGAACACGCCGGCGGGCAGGCCCGCTTCCTTCAGCAGTTCGGCCAGGCGCATGGTGCTCAGCGGCACGCGCTCGCTGGCCTTCATCACGAACGCGTTGCCGCCCACCAGCGCCTGCGGAAGCATCCACAGCGGCACCATCAGCGGAAAGTTGAACGGCGTCACGCCGGCCACCACGCCCAGCGGCGCGTACACCACTTCGCAGGCCACGCCGCGGCTCACTTCAAGCTGGTTGCCCGCGGCCAGGTTGGGCAGCGAGCAGCCGTACTCCACGCACTCGATGCCCTTCTCCACCTCGGCCTTGGCCTCGCCGAAGATCTTGCCGTTCTCGTGGCTCACCAGCCAGCTCAGCTCGTCGATGTGCTTCACCATGAGTTCGCGCAGGCGATACATCACGTGCGCGCGGTCGCGGATGGGCCACTCGGCCCACTCGCGCTGCGCCGCGGCGCCGGCCTTCACGGCGGCATCCACGTCGTCGGCGCCACCAAGATGCACGGTGGCCATGCTCTTGCCGAAGCGCGGGTTGGGCACGTCGTGCGTGGTGCGCACGCTGATCGGATCGCGCCACGCGCCGCCGATCCAGTGACGCGCGTCGGCGAAGGTTGCGAAGGCATCGCTGGTGGCGCTGAAGCGGCCGACGGATGCGGGAATGGTGCTGCTGGTGGTGGCGGTGGTCATGGGACAAACTCCTGTCGCTCGATGG
>CAIPQY010000450.1 GCA_903867275.1 uncultured bacterium
CGACGGCAAGAGCGTGCCGGTGCTGCTGCGCCAGTACCTGAAGCTGAACGCGCGCCCGATCGCGTTCAACGTGGATCCGGACTTCGGCAACGTGGTCGACGCGCTGATCTACATGGATCTGCGCATCATGCCCACGCGTCTGCAGGACTTCTATTTCACCGCCGAGGGTGGCGCGAAGTTCCGCGCCTTCCACGGCATCGAAGTGCCCGTGAAGTGAGCGGCTTGCCCTGCGGGCCGCGATGGGCGAGGATGCCCGCATGAGCGATCCGCGCGTGCAGGGTTCCCGTGGCGAGTGCGAGATCGCTGTTCGCCATGGCGGACTGGCCGAACTTGGCGCGGGTGTGCTGCGCGCGGCGCCGAACGCGAAGACGGTGATGCTGGCGATGGACGAGGCGGTGCAGAAGCCGTGGGGCGAGCAGGCGCGCGCATCGCTGGAGCAGGCCGGTTTCCGCGTGGCCACCATCGCGCTGAAGGCCGATGAATCACACAAGTGCATCGCCGCGGTGGAGCGCCTGTGGGCTGCCATGCTGCAGGCAGGCATGCAGCGCAGCGATGCACTGGTGGCGCTCGGTGGTGGCGTGATCGGCGATCTGGCGGGCTTTGCGGCGGCCACCTATCAGCGTGGCATTCCGCTGGTGATGGCGCCCACCACGCTGCTGGCCATGGTGGATGCGGCCATCGGCGGCAAGACGGCGGTGAATCTGCCGCTTCCATCCGGCGGTCTCGGCAAGAACATGGCTGGCGCGTTCCATGCGCCAGCGTGGGTGCTGTGCGACGTGGACACGCTGGGCACGCTTTCGCCGCGCGACTACCGCTGCGGCCTGGCGGAGTGCGTGAAGCATGCGCTGATCGCGGACCCGGCACTGCTCGACGGGATCGTCGCGAACCACGCCGCCATCGAGGCTCGCCAGCCGGCCGTGCTGGTGGACCTCGTGCGCCGTTCCGCCGCCATCAAGGCCGCCGTGGTGAGCCGCGACGAATTCGAGCGGGGGGAGCGGGCCCACCTGAACCTCGGCCACACCTTCGCCCACGCCCTCGAGGCGCTGCTGCATGACGACCTGCGCCACGGCGAGGCGGTGGCGATCGGGCTGGTGGCGGCCGTGGCGGCCAGCAAGGCGGCGGGATGGTGGCCCAGCGCCGACGCGCAGGCCTTGGCCCGAACGATCGCGCAACTTGGCCTGCCGACTCGGGTTCCAAAGCCCGTCGGTGCCGATGCCTTGCGAGCCGCGATGGGTTTCGACAAGAAGGCCGAAGGTGGGCGGCAGCGATTGGTGCTGCTGCGCGGCCTCGGTCAGCCTGGCGTGCTCACCGATCCGGCCGCCGAGGTGGTGGCCGCCGGATGGTCCGCCGTGGGCGCCTCCTGAACCGTCGAAGGATTCACGCACGCAAAACACAGTTCGCGGGGGCATTCGGCCGATACACCTCCGTCCCTGTGGGTGCGCGCCGGAGGCGCGCGGGGACACGCCGAGACTCCCGGATGGAGTCGCCAGAGGCTGTGGTGCACGGATGCGCACGATCGCGATCGTGAATCAGAAGGGTGGTTGCGGCAAGACCACCACCAGCATCAACCTGGCGGCAACGCTGGCGGCTCGCGGTCTGCGCACGCTTCTGGTGGACATGGATCCGCAGAGCCATTGCGCGGCCGGACTGGGCGTGCCCGAAGATCGCATCGAGACCGGCATCGCCGAAGCGCTGCTCGCGGAACCCGTGGGTGGCGAGCAGCCCGAGCGCATGCTGTGGGAAGTGGCGAAGAACCTGCGCCTGGCACCAAGCACCGTGGCGCTGGCCGGACTCGAGGCCGCGCGTGGCGGACTAGCCGCGTGCGCGGATCGCGATGCGCGACTTGCCAAGTTGCTCGACCGGCTCGCCGATCGCTTCGACTGGTGCATCATCGACTGCCCGCCCACCATCGGCCTGCTCACCTTCAACGCGCTGCGTGCCGCGGATGAAGCGCTGGTGCCGGTGGAAACCGGTTACTTCGCGCTGAAGGGTTCCGAGCGTCAGGTGGCCACCATCGAGGCCATGGCTGCGCGCCTGGGCCGCGCGCTTCCGCTGCGCATCCTTCCCACGCTGCACCGACCCGATGCGAAGCTGGCGAGTGATCTGCACGCGGCCATTCAGCGCCGCCACGGCGCAGCCACGCTGCCTGTGAGCATCCGCGAGCACGAGTCGCTGCGCGAGGCCGCGGGCTTCGGGCAGCCGATCACGGAATATGCGCCTGCCTCCGAGGCGTGCCAGGACTTCGTGCAGTTGGTGGCCTGGCTCGAGGCGAATCCGGTGGCGAACACGCGCGGTGCGACTGCGGCTTCCCTTGCAGTCGCGCCGGTGGAGCAGCCCGCGCCTGAGGCCACCAGTCCGCGCATGGCCGACCTGCTTGCACGCATGCGTGCGCACGCGGGCTTCAGCGCCGAACCGGCATCGACCACCGAAACCACGCAGCAGCCCGCGGCGGAACCCGCGCCTGCGGAGGGTTCGGCATGAGCATCGACGATCGCTTCGATCGGCTCGCCTCGCTGTTCCTTGGCGATCACGAGCCCACGCCCACCTCGGGCATGGAAGCGGCCATGACACGAGCCACCGCGACGGCGCCGAGGGAGGGCGCCGCCGTGATCACGCCGCTGGTCGCCGGCAATCTGCCGGTGCTGGCGCATCCGTGGCTGTGGCATGTGGCGGCGCGCCTGGATGCGCGTCCGACGGCGTTGCTCCGCATGGCGAGCGACGGCGTGCAGGTGGCCATGCTGAACGCATCGGGGCCGGCCGAGAGTGCCTGTGGCGACTTGGCCGAATGGCTTCTCCAGGCCGCTACCGTCGCGCGTCGCTGGTTCGTGGTGCCTCGATCGGGTGGTGAGATCGACACGGTGTCGGCCCTTGAGGCCGAGGAAGCCGTGGTGGTGACCGGCGGCGATGAAGCGGCGACGGTGGCGGCCTACCAATGGATCCGGCGACTGGTGGAGAGCGCAAAGAACGCGGGACGCACCGCGCCGCTCACGCCGATCGCCGTGGTGGGTTGTGAAGAGGCGGCGGCCAAGGAGGCCGCGGCCACGGTGAGCACCGCGTCGCAGGCATTCCTGGCGCATCCGGTGCCGCTGGCGGGGGCCTTCCCACGACTTGAGCGCACGGCGGTGAGCCAGCAGCGATTCTTCGGTGAATGTGTGCAGGCGAACGAGTTGCTCGCCGCCATCCGCACGGCTGGCGCAGCGGCGTGGGCGCGTGGCGCCGCGCCCGGAGCACCGCAACCAGCACCCGTTCGTGCGCCGGCCCCGGTCCGCGTGGCGAAGCCCGCGCCCGAGATTCCGAACTTCGCCGAGGCGACGCCTTCCGTCGCCGCCTCGGTGCCTGCGCCTGCGATCGCGGCGCCCATGGTGGTAGCGGGCGCGCCCGAGTCGATCGCGGCAAGCGTGCCGGGGTTGTGGCCCGTGGCGATCCGTTGCCCTGGCCACCCAAGCGTGGAGTTCGCGACCGACGAAGCGGGTCGCCTGCACCTGCTGGCCTGGATCGAGAACGCCGCATCACTTCGTCCGGCG
>CAIPQY010000451.1 GCA_903867275.1 uncultured bacterium
ACTCCAGATGCAGGGTGTCGTACCAGTGCGCCTGACCCTCAGGCAGCTTGCCGATGATCTCGGTCAGCTGCTCGATGCGGCGCGCGAACAGCCAGTCGCTGAGCAGGCCCACGAGGAACAGTCCAAGCACGGTCAGCAGCGTCAGCACCTGTCCCATGCGGGTGCTGGCCGCCACGGCGATGGCTGCCAGCACGAGTTCGGCCAACAGCAGCATGCCAAGCGCCTTCCACAGTTCGGGGCGGAAGCTGGCCGCGAGTGGCTGCGCTCCCCAATCCGGCTTGAAGGGCAGGCAGATGAGATAGGCCACCGCCAGCAGCACCACGCCGAGCGCGATCACGGTGGCGGAGAAATTCCATCCGTAGAAGTAGTTCGCCCAGGTCGCGGCCACGAATGAGCACACCAGGGCCGCCGAACCGAACGCGAGCACCGGTTGGTGCCACGGTGTTCGAACGGTGGGCATGGTGCCGTGCATCTCAACCAGCATGAAAACCAGCGACAGCCACAGGGTGACCGCCGCGATGGCCATGGCCACCCCGAGATACTTGCCCAGCACGAACAGCGGGCGCGGAACCGGCTTGCTGACCACGGTCAGCACCGTGCGGTTCTCGATCTCCCGGTTCACCACGCCGGTTGCCAGGAAGGCCGCAAGAATTGCGCCCGCCGTGAAGATGGTGGACATGCCGATGTCCACGTACATCTGCTGGTCATCCTGCATGGTGAAGGCCGCGAAGGGGTTCGACAGCACGATCAGCAGCAGTCCGATCACCAGCGCGACCAGCGCGACTGGCTGACGGATGCATTCCAGGAACGTGTTCCTGCAGATGGCGAGTAGTTGCTCGATCCAGGCCATTCGGGTGTCGGGCCTTGTGCCCGTGGGTGGGTGGAAGGGTAGCCCATTCGGCGAACATGCAGCAGGTGGTCCCGTAGGGCGCCGCCGCCCCGAACCTGGCATCGAGCGGCTACCATTCGACCTCCCCACGGAAATGACCACATGAGAGTGGACCACGTTGCCTACCAGAAGGCCTCCCGCGTCTCGGTTCTTGGCCTGCTTCTCCAGCTCGCCACCGGGCTGCTGCTGCTCATCTACGGTCGCTCGGCCGGGGACACCACCTTTCAGGTTGCCGCGTGCTTCGCGCTGAGCGGCGTGCCCGTCTGGGCAGCCCTTGCGATCGTGTTCCACCAGCACAGGCTGGAGCGGCTGGAAACGATGGAGCGCGAGGAACTCGCGGCCAGTCGTGGCGACACCACCATGTTCGAGCGTTCGGCTGCCGAGCTGGACGCGGCGGCGCGCCGGCTGCGCCTGATGCATCAGTGGCTGATGCCGATCGTGAGCCTGGGCACTGCCGCCATGCTGGCGGGCCTGGGTGTATGGAACTGGACGCGCCTGCGAGCGATGCAGCTGGACGCGGGGCCCGATGGCGAAACCTTCGGCGTGGGCGCCTCGTTGGGCTGGCAGTTGGCGGTGTGCCTGGCGATTTCGCTGGTGGCTTTCATCTTTGCACGGTTCGTGGCGGGCATGTCGCGCCAGCCGGCGTGGCAGAACCTGCGCGGCGGTGCCGGATTCATGGTTGGCGTGGCGCTGTTCTCGCTGGCCAGCGCCGTGGGCATCGTCTTCCATGTGTTCCAGCGACCCGGCGTGATCGAGTGGGTGGCGCTGGCGCTGGCGGGCCTGGAGGTGGCGCTCGCGGCGGAGATCCTGCTGAACTGGATCCTGAACCTGTATCGCCCGCGACGCGTCGGCGACACGCCGCGCCCCGCATTCGACAGTCGCGTGCTGGGTCTGCTTGCAGCGCCGGACAGTCTGGTTCGCGGCATCAACGAGGCGGTGAACTACCAGTTCGGCTTCGACATCGCCTCCAGCTGGGGCTATCGCCTGCTGCTGCGGAGCGTGGGTGGGCTGGCGGCGCTTGGCGTTGTCACGATGGTGCTGCTCAGCTGCATCGTGGTGGTGGGTCCCGGCCAGCAGGCGGTGCGTCTGCGCGGTGGCAGCATCGAGGGCCGCGTGCATCAGGGCGAGGTGATGTGGAAGTTGCCGTGGCCCTTCGAGACCGCCGAGGTGGTGGACATCGCGCAGGTTCGTTCGCTGCCGCTGCAGACCGTTGGCATGAAGGTGGATCGCATCAACCTGTGGGGTGACGCGAAGCCCGACGAGGATCGTCGCCCGTACATCGTGGCTGCGCCACGCCTGGCCGACGAGGTGCGCAACGATCTGGGCGCCGGCAGTGAGGCTCGCGCGGTCACGCCGACGGCGGTTCCCGGTGGCATGGCCGCAGCCGAGACGGCCGTCGAGGAGCAGTTGCGCGGCATTTCCAGCCGCTTCGCGCTGGTGGACGCGGATCTCATCCTGAACTGGCGCGTGAAGCCCGACGGCCTGCTGCAGTGGCTCAACTTCGCCTCGGATGCGCGTGTGCGCAAGGCCGGCATGGAGACGCGCGAACTTGTTCTGCGCGAGATCGCGCGTCGCGAGGTGAGCCAGTTCCTGAGCACGCAGCCGCTCGATCAGGTGCTGAGCCCAAGCGGTACGCAGGTGGCCACCAGTCTGCGCGAGCGCCTGCAGGCGAACTTCGACAGGCAGGGCGTGGGCGTGCAGGTGGTCAGCATCCAGATTCCCGCGCTGCGACCGCCCGGCGAGGCGGCGCAGATGTACGAGGAGCTGAGCATCGATGTGCAGAACGCGCGCAAGGTGAAGGAAGAGGCGCAGCGCGTGGTGGGCGCGAGCATGGCCAAGCTGCTCGGCGACGCGCGTCTGGCCGATCCGGTGGTGGGCGCCATCGAGCAATGGCGTCAGCTGCTGCGCGCCAAGGGCGAGGCCGATGCGGAGACGCGCGAGGCGCGCCAGCGCGTCGAGCAGCTGCTTGCCGCATCGCGCGGCATGATCGCCACGCAGATCAAGCAGGCGCGCGCCAAGCGATGGGCCCTGCATCTGGAGGCGCGCCGCACGGCCAGCGAGGTTCTGGGACAGGCTGCCGCGTTCCATGTGGCGCCCGAACTCTTCATGCAGCGACGCACCATGGAAACGCTTTCGCGGAGCCTGGGCAACGTGCGACAGAAGTACGTGCTTGGCGTCGATGCCAGCAAGGTGCACGTGGACATCCAGATCCAGCAGCCTGACGCTGGTCTGAACCTGGGCGATTATCTCGAGAAGAAGGAATGACCGGCCGGAGACGCATGCGATGAACAAGACGATTCCCATCCTGACTGGCGCCGCCATCCTGATCGTGCTGACGCTGTTCAACACGACCTACACCGTGAACTACCACGAGGTGGCCGTCGCCACGCGCTTCGGCAAGCCTGCCGGCGTGGTGCGCGACCCGGGTCTGCACTTCAAGGCCCCGTTCTTCATCGACGGCGTGTCCAAGCTGGACACGCGTCTGCAGCTCAGCGAGAGCAACCTCGAGACCGTGCTGACCAAGGATGGCCAGCAGGTTGTGGTGAAGGCGTTCCTGCTGTGGCGCGTGGATCCCAAGAGCGATGCGGCGCTCGACTTCTTCACCAGCTACGGCACCATCGACGCGGCCAGCAAGGAACTGGAGACGCGCCTGAACGCCAGCATCCGCGGCGCGGTGGGGCAGTTCGCCTTCACCGACCTGATCGGCGCCAACAGCCGACTGCCCGATGCCGAGCAGTCGATCCTGGCCGACCTGAAGCGCAACCCCATGGCGGGTGTGGACGCCAACACCGTGGGCCTGAGCCAGGTGGTGCTGCCGCCCAAGACCACCATCGCCGTCGTGAAGCGCATGAGCGCGGTGCAGGAAACGCTGGCCAACCTCGAGGAGAGCCGTGGTCAGGCCGAGGCCGACGCGATCAAGAGCCAGGCCGCCAGTCAGGCCGACACCATCCGCAACTTCGCGGATCAGTGGGCCGCCGAGATCGAGGCGGTGGGCAACACCGAGGCGACGCGCTACTACGAGCAGATGAAGAAGGAGGCCGATCTGGCCATCTTCCTCGCGTGGCTCGACACGCTGAAGGCCAGCCTGTCCGGCAACACCACCTTCGTGACGGACATGACCAAGGCGCCGTTCCACATGATCGATCTTGATGCGGCCACCGATGCCAACGGCATTCCGCAGCCGGCCAAGCGCACCTTCGGGGGCGGATCGGGGTCGCAGAAGTGAGCGCGCCCGGCGAGATGCCCGAGGGCGGCGTGCCCGAGGAGGAGATCGAGCGCGAGGCGCCGCGCCGCGAGGCCAGCGCCACGTTCGCGGTCACGGCGCCGGAAGCGAGCGAGGCGGCGATCCGCAGCGCGATGGATCCGGCCAACCAGAGCCTGGGCGATGCGCTGAAGCTCAGCTATCGCCTGCTGCAGCTGGCCATTCTCGGCCTGTTGGTCACCTTCCTGTTCAGCGGATTCCAGACCGTGCAGGAAGGTTTCAGCGGCGTGAAGCTGCTGTTTGGCCGCATCAGCGGCGAGGCAGGACAGGAGGCGCTGGTTCCGGGCCTGACGCCGTTCTGGCCCTATCCGGTCGGCGAGATCACGGTGTTCGAGACGCGCCGTCAGGTGGAACTGCGCACCGAATTCTGGCCCAACACCGGCGGCAAGAACGTGACCACCGAGCAGCAGGTGGAAGTGGCCGATGGCACGCAGCCGCTGAAGCCGGGCCGTGACGGCACGGTGATCACCGGCGACGGTGATCTGGCGCACGTGCAGGTGCTGGCCGAATACGTGATCGAGGATCCGGTGCGCTTCCTGGAGGCGGTCAATCTGGAGCAGGCCGATCGACTGGTGCGCGTGGCGCTGCAGCGCGGCGTGGTGGCCGCGGGCGCCAAGCTGACGCTGGCCGAACTGGTGGAGCAGCGCGAGCAGCCCGCCCAACTGGTGCAGGCCGAGGCGCAGCATGTG
Organism: uncultured bacterium; assembly: GCA_903867275.1. Classification (GTDB taxonomy): domain Bacteria; phylum Planctomycetota; class Phycisphaerae; order Phycisphaerales; family SM1A02; genus SYAC01. Next base: position 4,841 of record CAIPQY010000451.1, read on the forward strand.
CTGGACGGCATGGCCAGTGGTCTGCGCCTGCAGCGACTCACCATGCCCGAGCGCAGTGCGCCCTTCGCGGTCCGCAACGCGCTGGGCCGCATGCAGAAGACCAAGGAAGACGCGAAGACGGCGGTGGATCGCGCGCGACAGGGCGCCACGGCGGCGCTGCTGTCGGCTGCCGGTCCGCGCTACGACGATGTGCTGAAGCTGATCGACCAGTACGAGCAGGCGCTGAGCGCCGGCGATCTGGAGAAGGCCGATGCGCTGCTGAAGCAGGTGGGCGAGCGTCTGGAGTCGAAGGACATCGCGGGTCTGGCCAGCAACATCGTGAACCGCGCGCGCTCCTATCAGAGCGCCATCGCCAGCACGCTCAGCAAGGAACTGCGTCGCATCGAGGGCCTGAGCGACACCTTCCACCAGAACCCGAAGCAGTTGGCGCGCCAGCTGTGGCTGGAGGCCGTGCGAAGCGTGCTGTTGCAGAAGGAGGTGGAGGTGTTCACCCTGCCGCCCGACACCGGCATGAGCCAGCTCGCATTCGGCAGCAGTCCCGAAGTGATGCAGATCCGTCGCAACGCCGAGGTGCAGCGACGCAAGCAGATGCGCGACATCGAGGCGGCCATGATGCCTGCGTGGAATCTGGGCGTGCGCCAGATCATGATCGACAAGGAAGGCCGGCGCCTCGACGCGTCGGGCGAGAAGGGCTTCGGCCGGGAGAACAAGTGATGGCATCCGCCGAGACCCAGAAGGTGGTGGAGGCGGTCGGCCTCACCAAGGTGTTCAGCGACTTCTGGCTGCGCGCGAAGGCGCTGGCGGTGGACAACATCGACTTCGAGATCCGTCCGCACGAGATCTTCGGCCTGCTGGGCCCGAACGGCAGCGGCAAGAGCACCACGATCAAGATGATCCTGGGTCTGCTGCGTCCCACGCGCGGACGCCTGACCGTGCTGGGCCATGCGCCTGACGACGTGCAGGTGAAGCAGCGCATCGGCTACCTGCCGGAAGAGAGCTACCTGTATCGCTTCCTGAATCCGATGGAGACGCTGGACTACTACGGCAAGCTGTTCGGCCTCGATCGCAGCACGCGCAAGCGTCGCTGTGGCGAGCTGCTGGAGATGGTGGGCCTGAATCAGGTGGCGCATCGCTCGGTGGGCGAGTTCAGCAAGGGCATGGCGCGCCGACTCGGCCTGGCGCAGGCGCTGATCAACGATCCTGATTTCCTGATCCTCGACGAGCCAACCAGCGGTCTGGACCCGATCGGCACCAAGCAGGTGAAGGATCTGCTGGTGGAACTGGGGCGCCGTGGCAAGACCATCCTGCTGAGCAGCCACCTGCTGGCCGACGTGGAGGATGTCTGTCATCGCATGGTGGTGCTGTATGGCGGTCGCATCCGCGCGGAAGGCACCGCCGACACCCTGCTGCAGGACACGCAGCACACGCTGATCGAGACGGCCCGCCTGAAGCCCGAGACCATCGAGCGCGTGCGACGCGTGCTGAGCGAATCCGAAGGCATCGCCATCGACAGCGTGCAGGCCCCGCGCCAGCGTCTCGAGGACCTGTTCATGAAGATCGTGGAGCAGGCGCGCACGGAGCAGGCGGCCACCAGCGGCGCGCTGCATGGTGGTCGCGTGGCCGAGTTCCTGGCGGCACCGGCCGAGGGCGCCAATCTGCTGGCCGAGCTGGCCACGGATGCGCCCAAGCCCGCGGCACCCAGGGCGGAACCTGCGAAGCCGAAGGTGGATCCGATGCTCGCCGATCTGGTGGGTGAGGGCAAGCGTGAAAGCGCGCCCGCTGCACCCAAGGCGCCGGTTCCCAAGCAGAGCGGCAGCGTGGACCGCGGCGTGATCGATGACCTGCTCGGCGGCGGAGGCGATCGCGCGTGAGCGAGGCGGCGCCGCGCGGATGGGTGCGCCTGCGGGAGGCGCTGTTGCGGCGCAATGTGCGCTGGATCCTGTCCATCGTCATGGCGGTGGTGGTGGTCGGCGGCATGTCGCCATTCCTGATGGCTTCGATTCGCATCGAAGGCACGCGCAACGCCATGGTGTCGGCGCTGCGTGAGGCGAACCTGTCGGAGCGCGATGCGGTGAGCGTGGCGCTCGTGGAGAAGGGCCAGCTCACCGTGCAGGGGCTCACGTTCACCAGCGAGCGCCTGAAGCAGATCGGCGGCGAACTGTTCGATCGCAAGGGTGCGCTGCTGGATGCGGGCCTGGTGGCCGAGATCTTCCTGCTGCCAAGCTTTCCGGAGTGGGCGCCCACCTTCATGGTGGAGAACCCGCGCACGCCCATGCTGGCGACGCTGGCGGTGCTGGCATCGGGCATCGGTGCGATCTGGCTGGGCGTGCTGCCTGGCTATCTGCTGGTGGTGGCGGTGGCTGGATCCTTCGGCCTGGTCGGCATCCTGACGGATCGGCCTGCCACCAGTTTCGTGGCGCTCGGCATGGCCAGTCTGGTCGTGAGCTTCGTGCTGCTGATGCGGCTGCTGCTGGTGGTGCTGGGCGGCCGCGTGGGTTGGATGGCCGTTGCGCAGACGGTGGTGCGCGAGGCCATGCGACTGCGCATCAGTCTGGGCTTCATCGTGGTGGTGCTGGTGGTGCTGCCGCTCATTCCGCTTTTCATCGATCCGCGAAGCCCGCTGCGCTACCAGATCCAGACCTTCATGTCGCGCGCGCTCGATCTGGCGTATGTGTGCTCGGCATGCATGACGCTGACGCTGGGTTGCGCCACGGTGGCCTTCGAGATCCGGGACAAGCAGGTGTGGCAGCTGCTCACCAAGCCGCTCGCGCGCCTGCAGTACCTGCTTGGCAAGTGGGCGGGCATCGTGGGTCTGAACGCGGTGCTGCTGCTCGTGTGCGGCGTGGGCATCTTCCTGTTCCTGCAGTGGATGCGCGTGCGGCCCGCGATGGATGAACTGGATCGGCAGGCCGTGCGCGACGAGGTGCTGGTGGCGCGGCAATCCAGCATGCCGCCCTATGAACCGCTCTCGCGCGAGGCATTGATCGCGGCGGTGGATGCGGCGATCAGTGCCGACGCCACGCTGAAGGGGGATCTGGATGCGGGTCGCCGCCGCATGGAAGACGTGCGTCGCGAGGTGGGTGGCGAGCGACAGAAGGAGCATCTGGCATCGCAGCGCCGCATCGCCTCGGGCGAGAGCCGCATGCTCGACTTCAGCGGCCTGCAGGCCGCGAAGCGCCCCGGCGACACGGTGACGCTGCGTTTCCTGCTGCATGCGGGGGCCAGCGATTCGCACAGCGCCTATCCGATCGTGTTCCGCTTCAAGGATGGAAGCTGGATCGATCGCAAGTTCGTGCCTGCGCAGAGCTGCATCCTGCCCGTGCCGGCCGAGATGATCGACGACGATGGCCACCTGCAGGTGGAGTTCATGAACCTGGACTTCGACGCCAACGCCAAGGCGTTCGTGCCGGGTCCGTACACCTTCAACTGGGATCAGGATGGCGTGGAGGTGCTGTATCGCGTGGGTGGCTTCGAGGCCAACTACCTGCGCGCCATGAGCGTGAACCTGGTGAAGCTGTCGTTCCTGGCCATGCTGGCGGTGTGCAGCGCCACCTTCCTGAGCTTCCCGGTGGCGTGCCTGCTCAGCTTCGCCATCTTCCTGGCCGGCAGCCTGAGCCCGTTCCTCGCGGAAAGCCTGAAGTACCAGACGCTGGATCTGGGCGACGGCGTGATCGCGCAGAGCGTCACCTTCGTGGTGTATGCGCTTGCGATCACGGTGGAAGTCCTGCTGCGGCCGTTCGGCCAGATCAGCGCGAACGAGTCGCTGGTGCGCGGCCTGAACGTGAGCTGGGAGCGCGTGGGTCAGGCCGTGATGGTGATCGGTCTGGCGTGGACGGGTGGCACGCTGCTGATCGGATGGCTGGCGTTCCGGCGCAAGGAACTCGCGATCTATTCGGGGCAGGGCTGAACCATGCGCGATCGACTCGTCCAGATCGTGTGCGTGGTGGTGCTGGTGGCGGGTCTGCTGGTGAGCGGCACCATGGTGCCGCGCATGCTGGAGGTGGCCAAGGTGCAGGAGCTGCGCTACACCGCCGATCCGGTGGATGGTGCGCCTCCGATCATCGCGCTGGGCACCGCCATCGGCGCGCTGCGCGGCATCATCGCCGACTACCTGTGGATCAAGCTGCAGTCGCGCAAGGAGCAGGGGCTGTTCTACGAGGCCATGGCCGACGCCGACCTGATCACCAAGCTGCAGCCGCGCTTCGCCGAGGTGTGGGGCTTCCATGGCCACAACATGGCCTACAACATCAGCGTGCTCACCAACACGCCCGAGGAGCGCTGGGCGTGGGTGAACGCGGGCATCGACCTGGTGCGCAACCGCGGCCTTCGCTACAACCCCAACGACCTGGGCCTGAACAAGGAACTGGCGTTCTGGTTTGCGCACAAGATCGACGGCGTGGCGGATGACGCCCACCTGCACTACAAGCGCGAGTTCGCGAAGGAGTGGCAATTCCTGCTGGGTGAGCCGCCGGCCGATCAGGCCGATCGCGAGAAGTGGCTGCGCCTGATCGCCGATGCGCCCAACTCCGTCGAGGAGCTGGAGGCGCGCTATCCCGACGTGAAGGAGCTGGAGCGTCGCCTCACCGACGAGCTGTCGCCCTTCGATCGCCGTTTCGCGTTCCGACTGGATCGCGACTTCCTGATCAACGTTGGGCGGTGGATGTCGAGCAAGAATTCGCCGTACGCGAAGATGCTGGGCCTGGAGAAGCGGTTCGTGCAGAACGATCCGGTGTACGCGGCCTTCGATCGCGTGCTGGGTGATCCGGCCATGGCTCCCGCGCGTGATCGGCTGATCGCCTTCCTGCGCAAGAAGGTGCTGCGCGAGGATTACAACATGGATCCCGCGCTGATGGCCGACTACACGCGCGACTGGGGTCCCTTCGACTGGCGACATCCGCAGTCGCACGCGTTCTACTGGAGCAAGCTGGGTTCCGAGGTTGGCGCCAAGCGCTACGGCGACGTGGAAGACGTGTACAAGGTGCTGAACAACGACCGACTCACCATCCAGGCCATGCAGGCGCTGAACCACAGCGGCCTGATGGGCGTGGATCCCTTCAGCACCGACAACCCAACGCGCATGCATGACAACCGCTGGATCAAGCCGATCGAGCGGTACTTCCGCGAGCTGTATCAGAAGCACTACAAGGTGCGCGGCGCGGGTGGCGACACCTTCATCGACTTCCACGAGAACTTCATGGCGCAGGCCATCCGCCAGTTGTACCGCTCCGGCGACCTGGAGGGTGCCGAGGAGATCCTGAAGCATCTGGACGAGATGTACGGCAAGGGCGGCCTGATCCCCAGCGACAAGTACAGCATGCCGCTCGAGGAATTCGTGCGCTCGAACACCTATGGCGAGTACGAGATGGTGCCGGACGTGGCGCGCACCGACGTGTACGCGGCGCTGCAGCGCGGCTTCCGCGAGGGGCTGCTGCTTGGCCGCAAGAAGGTGATGGACGACGCGATCAAGTTCGCCAAGGAGCTCACCGAGTACTTCCAGAGCACGCGCTACACCGACTTCGTGAACAAGTTCGGCGAGCGGCGCATGGCCGACCTGGTGGGCGACCTGCGCAGCAGCGTGGAGAACGTGTTCGTGATGCTGCTGCGCGACCAGAGCCAGCCACTGCTCGATCGCCTGGTGATGTACAACCGCGCGGGCGACGAACAGAAGCGCATGGCGTATGACGCCGTGAAGGACCAGATCGCCGGCGAACTTGCCGCGGGCCAGCTGGCCGGCCTGTATCAACTGGGCGAGGTGCTGCCCGAGCCGCCCGACATGGAGGCCTACCGCGCGCAGCAGGCCGAACTGGCGAAGCGGCGCCAGCAGCAGGTGGATGAGCAGAATCGCGCCGGAGCCCTCCGCAAGTGAGTCGCCACTTTCCGCCCGCCATCCTGGCCATCGGTCGCAACTATGCGGAGCACGCGAAGGAAATGGGCGGCGCGGTGGATCCGAACCCGATCATCTTCATGAAGAACCCGGCGAGCGTGATCCGCGACGGCGACGCCATCGAGATTCCGCCGATCTGCCGCGAACATGGTCCGCAGGTGGACTTCGAGGGCGAGCTTGCGGTGGAGATCGGTCGCGATTGCCGCGATGTGTCCGAGGCCGACGCGCTGCGCGTGGTGCGCGCCTATCGCGCCGCCAATGACGTGAGCGCGCGCTGGTGGCAGAAGAGCGGTTCCGGCGGCCAGTTCTGCCGTGGCAAGAGTTTCGACACGTTCTGCCCGCTCGGCGATCCCATGCCGGCCGACAAGGTTGCTGACCCGGGGGCGCTGCGCCTGCAGACCCGCGTGAACGGTCACCTGATGCAGGATGCGGTCACCGGCCAGATGTTCCACAGCGTGCAGCGCATCATCGCCGCGCTCAGTCGCGGCACCACGCTGCTCGA
>CAIPQY010000452.1 GCA_903867275.1 uncultured bacterium
GCATCGATCGCCGCACCCGGCGGCAACTTGCCGGCCTTCTTCGCCTCGGCGATGCGACGACCGGCAACGGCCATCTTGTCCTCGCCGCCGCCATCGGCCTGGCTGTCGTCGGTCATGTGGCCCACGTCGGTGATGTTCATCACGTGGCGCACCGGCACGCCCGTCAGCTCGATCGCGCGCCGCAGCACGTCCGCGTTCAGGAAGCTGCGGAAGTTTCCGATGTGCGCATCGTCGTAGACGGTGGGCCCGCAGCTGTAGAAGGTGACGGGACCGCGCGCGCCCGCGATGGGCTCCAGAGGAACCTGCTTGCCGGTGAGGGTGTCGTGGATGCGGACGGTGGACATGGCGTCGAGGATAGGAGCGACCACGCCCTTCTCAGCGCGGCGCACCCAGCATGCGCACCTCGCGCTGCGGGAACGGAATCTGGATGCCCCTGGCGCGGAACGCCTCCAGGATGGCGCGGTTCAGTTCCGACGCGCCGATGCCCGCATCGACCACGGCGGTCCACGGACGAACCGCGATGTTCACCGAGAAGTCCGCCAATGCGATGACACGCACCACGGGCGTGGGATCCTTCAGCACGCGCGGATTCGCGGCGAGCACCTCATCCACCACGCGCAGCGCGTGGCCGATGTCGGTGTCGTAGGCCACGCCCACCGTGAGGTTGAGCTGCCGGATCATGCCGTAGTTGTGCATGATCTCGCCGACGATCTTGCGATTGGGAATCACCACCACGGAGCGGTCGGGGTGACTGAGCTTGGTGGTGAAGAGCGTGATGGCCTCCACGCGACCCTCCTCGCCGTGAATCTGCACGAACTCGCCCACACGGAACGGACGCGTGACGATGATGGTGAGCCCGGCGACCAGGTTGCCCAACACGCCCTGCAGCGCCAGCGCGATGCCCGCGCCGGCCACGCCCAGACCGGCGATGAGCGGCAGCAGCTCCACGCCCAGGTTCTGCAGCGCCATCAGCACGAAGATCAGCAGCACGGCGATGCGCAGGATGCGCACCAGCAGGTCGCGCAGCGGCGAATCCAGTTCCAGACGCGCGATGGCCTTGGCGAACGCGCGGCCCAGCGCACGAGCGACGAATGCGCCGAGAGCGAGAATGAGGATCGCCGAGATCGCGCGCGGTCCGAACTCCATCAGCAGGTCGATGGCGCGATTCTGGAGGTGCTGGAGGCTTTCGAGTTGCTTGTTCATGGCAGCGCGTAGTGTGGCGAAAGTCTTCGTGACGCGCACCCCTCGAACACAAGCATGGATGCGCCATGCGACGGCACTTGACGCCCGTCAGACCCCTCGTCGCAGCATGCGTCCGATCTCGGCGAAATATCGCGCCTTCAACCAGGCGTGACACAAGCCTGGCCAACCATCGAGGAACCCGCCCCGACGCACATATCCATCCAGGAAGTAGGCGGCAGGCAGCCAACGCCTGTCGAGCACGCGGTACTTGGTGGCCTGCCGGCCAACGGTCGGTGCGTTGCCATCGGCGCGAAGTTTCAGTGCCCGCCGGGCTTCCCAGGCCGCGTATTCGGCGTGCCTGGCCTTCCAGTGCGCAAGGCCTCGATCGTCGCGGTGATCGATCCTGGTTCGAACGACCCCGACGCTGCCGGCAAGGATCGGGTGTTCATGGATCTCCATGTCCAGGTTGCTCCAGCGATCCTCGTCGATTCGCTCGTACTCGCCGGCGCCAACCCGGAAGAGCGCAAGCTTGCGGTTGGGCGTTCCGTGGCGCAAACGACGACCCATGAACCAGTTGTCGTAGGTGAGCCAGAAGCCGTCATGCTCCGTGTTGGGCAATGTGGCCACGAGTTCATCGCAGAAGGCCTCGTCCACCAACTCATCCGCGTCAAGGAACAACACCCACGGCGTTGCGGGTGTGTGCGCGCGCAGAAACCAGTTGCGCTTCTTCGGAAAGCGCCCGTTCCAGTGGAACTGCAGCACATCGGCACCATGCGCTCGCGCGATGTCGCACGTGCGGTCGGTGGAGTTCGAGTCGATCACCACCACCTGTTCGAAACGCTTCAGCCGTTCGAGGCACGCGGCAAGACCGCGCTCCTCGTTCCGGACAGGTATGGCCACGGTGACTGGAAGCTTTGGATCACTCATGCTGCATCATCCTGCGTGCCTCGAACGCTAGCACACGGGCACGCGATCCGTCTCAACGGCCCCTTCGCGAAAGCCGCGACTTCACCGCACCAAACGCCCTCCCGGAAAGCGTGCGCATCTCGGTGTCGAACAGACTCGCGGCACCGATCGCGCCCAGCGCCGCGGCGGGGCCCAGGACGAACAGGGAGGCGAGGTCGCCGGTGCTGCCGAACTGCGCGAGCCAGCGAACGCCAAGGACGGTTGCGGCAAAGATGGGCAGACCCACGAGCCACGGCTTGATGAAGATGCCGAGCACGGCACCGGCATGCGCTCCCTTCACCACGCGGGTGCACAGCCACACCACGATCGGTGCACTGATGGCCCACGCGACACCACTGGCGACAGCCGTGCCAAGCGCACCCGACCATTGCGCACCCGCCCAGTACAGTGGAAGGGAAATGATCAACTGCACTCCCTGCCACCAGAAGAACGTGGTGAAGCGCCGCTGCGAACGAAGGCAGGACATGCTCGGTGCGGTGGCGAAATAGAAGGCCTGTGCCACACTGATGACCTGAAAGACCGGAACCGCCGGCAGATAGCGCTCCGCGAACGCGATCCTGAACAACGGCTCCGCAAGCACGGCCTGTGTCAATGAAATCGGCACACAGACCAGCCCAAGCACGCGTTGCACACGCAGAAACCCGCTCACTTGTCGTGCCGGATCATCCTGCAGCCGGCCGAAGATCGGCTGCAGCACCACCCCCAACTGGTAGGCGACGACCGTGTTCGCCTGCGCGGCGAGCGTGAACGCGAAGGCGAACAGACCGGTCTGGTAGTCGCCCGACACGTAGCCGAGCACGAGCACCTCCAGCATCACGATCACGTTGTGGATGTACTGCGCGATGGCGGCCGGCACGAAGGCACGCATCAGGATGCGGGCCAGTCCCTTGTGAAAGCGCCCGGTGCCGGTACCTGAAGCCACGCGCTGATAGACCACGGCGCGCACTCCCGTTCCGATCACCTGTGGAGCCACGAGTGACGCACTGCGAAGACCAAAGGCCGCGAACACGAGCGAGAGTGCCGTCACGCCGAGCTGCACCGCTCCCTCGATCACGGCAATGCCGCGATAGGCAAGCGCCGTGCGCAGGCGTGCCAAGGGCACCATGAGCGCCGCGTCCACCACCGGCCGCAGCGCCGCCAGGGCAAGCAAGCCACCGAGCCAACCTGCGGGATACTTCGAGTAGATGCCCAGGAAGATCGGGATCGTCGCCAGCATCAGCAGGCATGTGGCGATGCCGATCCACATCGTGAGGCGTCGCGCGGTGGGCACCAGCAGCTCGAACCGGCGCGGGTGCGCGATCAGCACGTCACCCATGGTGAGCGGCAGGAACACCACCATGAACTGCGCGATGGCGAGCGCCTGCGTTGCCACGCCATAGTCGTCGGGCTTGAGATAGTGGGCGATGAGCAGCATCGCCGCAGCCGTTGCAAGCTTGTTCACGAACCACTGCGCGGTGTTGATGAACGAACCCTTGGCAGCCACGCTGCCGAAGTTTCCCTGAGGCGTTGCGGCGCGATCCTGCGGAGGTTGCGGTGCAGCCTCGCTCACACGACCTCCTTGCGATCGAACAGGTCGTCGGCGGGCTGCCCACACACGGCGCGCTCGATCGCGCGGCGCTGATACGCCGGATTCCAGAAGCGCTCGACGAACGCGATGCACGCCGCCCGCACCTGCGGGACCGTGATGGCGCCGGCAAGCCACGGCTTGATCGCGTCCGCGAGCGATGCCACATCGCCGCGCCGATACAGCGAGCCTGTGCGGCCCGGAATGATGGCCTCGTACTCGGGCCCCTGATCATCCGGATCGTCGTGCGACACCACCGGGATGCCGTAGCCGATGCTGTGAACGGCCGTGAGCCCGGTCTTGCCCGGCGACACCGTGACATTGCTCGACATGATCAGCGCCCCCAGCCGCGCCTCGTCGTAGCACGCGCCCTCGAAGTGCACGCGAACGCCGAGCTGCTGCGCCTGCGCCTGCAGCGCCGCACGCTCCGGACCATCGCCGACCAGCACGACATTCGCGGGCACGCCCTGACCCTGCAGACGCGCCACGGCCTCCAGCAGAAGATCCAGGCGCCGCATCGGGATCAGGCGACTCGTGCAGATGATGACCGGTGTCTCCGCCTCTCCGAAGAGTTCGGTGCGGATGCGCCGCGTGTCATCGGCCGTATGGGCCTCTCGCACGCGTGCCTGCGCCTCGGTGTCCAGGCTGTTCCAGATCACGTGCACACGCTCGGCAGGCCATCCAGATGCCACCAGATATGCCTTGGCCAGCCGGCTGTACACCATGTGGTCGGTCGGCACGGCGTAGAACAGGCGCCGCAGCAACCCCTTCAAGCCGCGTGGTCGCGACAGGTAGCCGTGCCCCCAGAAGAACACCCTTCGCCCGAGCATGCGCGCCAGCAGTCCCCCGATCCATGTGCACGGCCAGTGCGGCACCGCATGCATGATCACCGTGTCGAAGCCGGAGCGCACCGCCCACGCGATGGCGCCCCACTGCCACATGAATGGACCGAACAGGTGATGCGTGGGCGCGAGACGAAAGCGCACATCCGGCCCGAGCGTGGCGGGCTCGATCGAGTGCAGGTACTCATGGTCGTCGCCGACGAACGTGAAGTCCGCGCGCGAACTGCTCGCAAGCGCCTCGACGACCGGCTTTCGGTAGTGCGGGTAGAAGTGGTAGATCACCACCACGCTCGGGTGATCCACTCTCATGCGCAACGCGCCCATGCGTGCATGCGTGCGGGCCAGCGCACTGGATGCGAATCGATCCGTGGCGTCATCACGCGCAGTCTATGGCGAGCCCATGGTGGCCGCGGGCGCATCACACGTTCTGGAGCAGCCGCAGCCAACGCTCGCATGCATGCGAACGGGTGAAGGTGCGCTCGAAGACCTCGCGTGCCCGACGCCCCATCGCCTGCGCCAGCTGTGGATCGGCATGCAGCGTCTCGATGGCCTTCACAAGGCCTGCCGAGTCACCCTGCTCGATCACCAGGCCGCACTGCGACTCCTCGATCACGCGAGCCACCTCGCTTTCGCGGGGACCCACGTAGAGCACCGGGCGCGCAGCCGCCAGCACGCCGTAGAACTTGCTGGGCACCAGCA
>CAIPQY010000453.1 GCA_903867275.1 uncultured bacterium
GTCGCGACGGCGGCCACCTTCACGTTGGAGCCATGCAGCGCTTCCTTCGCCACGCGCACCAGGTTCGGGTACACGCACACGGCGGCCACCGCAGGCACCGGCTGCTTCATCGCACCGCTGCCACCCGCCGGGTTCATGGCCTTGGCGCACAGCGCGCGCACCTTCTCTGGACTGTCCTTGCCCTCGAGCGTGGTCAGATCGACCATGCCCATGCACATGCGCAGGCCCTGCGCCTTCATGCCGGACTTGATGCTGCGACTGGTGAACTGCGCCACGCGACGCTTCACCATGGTGGCGTCGACGGGCATGCGCTGCGTGTCAGCGACGGTCATGCGCGGAATCAGTTGCCGCGTGCCTGACGGAACAGCTTGGGCAGGCTCTCGCTCCACCGCAGCTGCAGACGCTTGTCGGTCACGTTCTCCACGTAGTAGATGAAGAGCATCTCGCTCTGGTCATCCACCACCCACAGGCACATGGGCGAGTAGTACTGCTGCGAGAAGCCGTTGCGGATCGACGCCATGCTGATGCCACCCTTGCCCTGCACCGAATCACCCGCAAGGGCCACGCGGGGCCGGGCGATCTGGAAGCAGATCAGGATGGCGAACACGACCGCCGAGCAGGTGAGCACGGTGCGGTTCCAGAGGATGCTGTGTGCGTGGTGCATGGGTGGATCCTCAGCGGTTGGTCTGGAAGGAGGCCGCGTCGTTGGCCATGTTTCGGTAGCCCTGGCCGATGAACTGCTTCACGCGCTCATCCCAGTACACGGCGACCACTTCCTGGTTGGTCTCGTCCATGATGTAGGCCATCTCGGGGTCGCAGTTCATCACCCAGCCGCTGATGATGCCGTAGCGGCCACGCGAGCGGGCCGCCTGCTGCGCCTCGGCGCCCGGCGCGAAGGTGACGAACGCCAGCGTGCCAAGCAGCGCCGCGTTCAGGGTGAGCAGGGCGATCGGTGGTCGGCGCTTCATGATGGGTTGGCTCCTGTTTCGTCCAGATCCTGACGATTGGCCGTTCGCACGCTGATGAACACGGCGGCCACGAAGATGACGGCGGCGAAGCCGTAGCCGAGCAATGGCCAGCCACCCGGCGTTTCCACCTTGGGTGTGGGCGGTGCGCTCTGCTGCATGGCCAGGCAGGTGGCCGCGGGCAGGAATGTTGCGATGGATGCGATGACTCGCCGCATGTGGGCAAGTCTACCGATCGATGCAGGCGACGGCTCAGCCAGCCAACTCAACCCAGCAGGCGGTCGGGGTTCTCGAGCAACTCCACCACCGTGTTCAGGAAGCGGGCGCCCTCGGCACCATCCACCACGCGATGGTCGCAGCTGAGGGACAGCGGCAGCACCAGACCGGCATAGAACGCGCCGTTCTTGGTGAGCACCTGCTCCTTGGCCTTGCCGGCGGCCAGGATGGCCACTTCGGGGTAGTTGATGATGGGGGTGGCGAAGGTGCCGCCGTAGCTGCCCACATTGCTGATGGTGAAGGTGCCGCCGATCAGGTCCTCGCGGGCGACGGTGCGCTCCTTGCAGGCCTTGGCCAGCCCACGCACGGCGTTGGCCAGTTCACCAACACTGCAGCGCTCGGCGTTGCGGATGACCGGCACCATGAGGCCGTGGTCGGTGTCGACGGCGCAACCCAGGTGCACCGGCTCCTTCCACAGGATCTCTTCCTTGGCGTCGTCCACGTTGGCGTTCAGCGCGGGGTGCTTCTTCAGCGCCTTGGTGACCGCCAGCATGATGAAGGGCAGCATGCTGAGCTTGGTGCCCAGGATGGCCGCGTACTCCTTGCGCTTGCGATCGAGCGCGGTGACATCGGCGGTGTCGACCACCGTGAAGTGCACGGCCGTCTTCACCGAAAGGTCGAGCGCCTGGGCGATCTTGCGACGCACACCACGGAACGGGATGCGCTGCTTGATGCCGTCGGTGTTCACGGTTGGCATGGCCACCATCGGCGCGACGGGGCGAGCCTCGATGGTGGCGGGGGCTTCCATCACCTCGGGTGCCGGAGCGACGGGCTGCGCCAACTGCACGCGCGAGGCGGCGGTTTCGGTGGCCACTTCGCGACCACCCTTGCTTGCCGACTCCACATCGGTGGCGGTGACGCGGCCA
>CAIPQY010000454.1 GCA_903867275.1 uncultured bacterium
CCAATCAAATCATGGCGGCCAAGCGATCTCCAATTTCGCGCCAATCCGGCTGTTCTGTCATATGGCACCACGACCACCTAGTCGCTGCCGCAACCCTCTCTTCGGGTAGCTGCATCGCGGTAAGCACATGACTCGGCGTGTAACTTGCAGAAGTACAGGCTGATCCGTTTGAGATTGCTACCAGGTCCTTAAGGCCAATCATGACGGCCTCGGAGTCGATGTCACCGAAACTGAGGTTGAGCGTACTCGGGAGGATCCGCGACAGGTCCCCATTGATCATCGGGTTCAGTGGCGCCATTGCCGTTAGCAGGGCGTCTCGAAACGCGATGCAGGCCTCACGCCCGAGTATCTCGAGAGCATCCGCGGTTCCGACGCGGCGCATCCCTTCACCGATCCGCGATTCAAGGAACGCCCCGATCTGGCGGCCACCGAGCTGCTGCTGCGCACCTACCTGCTCAGCAACGGCATCAACCAGTGCGACCGCCTGAGCATGGCGGCCAGCGTGGAGTGCCGCCTTCCGCTGGTCGACTACCGGCTGGTGGAGGTGGTGATGGGTCTGCGCATGCGCATGGAGGACTGGCGCGATCCGCCGAAGGCCTGGCTGATCGACGCCACGCGCGACCTGCTGCCCGACGCGATCTTCAACCGCCGCAAGCGCGGCTTCACCACGCCGTGGAAGCGCTGGATGACCGCGATCGCGAATCGCTACGCGATGCACCTGCACGACGGCGAGCTGAAGCGCGCCGGCATCCTGAGCGTGCAGGGCGTCGAGTTCGCCTCGAACCCCTTCGACGCGCTGGGCCGCCCCAGGCCGCTCTCGATGCCCGTCATCGTGCTCGAGGAGTGGGCGCGCGGCATGGCGGCCAAGCGGCGCGAAGCGGTGCACGCCCGACGCTGATTGCGGCATCGAAGCCGCGCGTCGCGGATCAGTCGCAGAAGTGCGGCGGAATGACGGGACCATCCAGGGCCGCGTCGTGTCGGCGACGATCGTCGGCCGAAGCGAAGCGATCACGGATCTTGCGCGCGGGAATGCCGGCCCAGATCTCGTACGCCGGCACGTCCCTGGTCACCACGGAGTTGGCGCCGATCACCGCGCCCCGGCCGATCGACAATCCCTGCATCACCACCGAACCCACGCCGATCCAGGCGTCGGCACCGATGGTGGTGGCCTTCTGCTCGGGCCTGCCCGCGAAGATCATGGGCGTGCCCGGCACGTCGATGCGATGGTCGGCGCCCACGATCGAGACGCGCGGCGCCAGCATGGTGTAGCGGCCGATCGAGACGTTCTTGCCGATCACGCAGCCATTGCCCACGTACACGTGCTCCGCGATGCGCACATCACGGGCGATCTCGATGCCGGCCAGCGTGCTGATGTAGGCGGTGGGGTGCACATGCCGAAGCCCGTGGCGCGTGCGAACCCACCACATGCGTGCGGTGCGGATGCCGCCTCGAAGCGGACCGTTGCCGACAAGCTTCCGGATCACATTACCCATGGGTTGGGCTCCTCTCGAGTGGACGTGGGCGAAGCCAGAACAGGTCGTCGGCGGGTTCGCCGTCGACGGCCCGCAGGATCACCTGGGTCTGGAATTCCGGGTTCCAGAAACGGTCGATCATGGTCCGGCAGGCCTGATTGGTGGCTGGATCGATCTGCGGCGAGCGGATCCAGGGCTCGATCGCGTCCGCCAGGCTGCGCACGTCACCTTCCTGGAACAGTGATCCGGTGACGCCGGGCACGATCGACTCGAACTCGGGCATCTGCGCCTCGGGGTTGCCGTGCGAGACCACGGGCACGCCGAAAGCGAGCGCATGCATGGCCGTCAGTCCCACCATGCCGGGCGCCACGCACACGTTCGATGCGCGCAGCACCTCGCCGATGCGGCCCTCGTCGTAGCACGCGCCAAGGAACGCCACGCGCAGTCCGAGGCGCTTCGCGTGCGCCTCCAGCGCGGCGCGCTCGGGGCCATCGCCCACCAGCGCGATGTTGGCGTCGTGGCCGCGCTCGCGCAGCATGGCCACCGCGTCGAACAGCATGTCCAGACGGCGCAGCCTGGTCAGGCGCGTGGTGCAGCTGATGACCGGCGTGCGATCCTCGCCGAAGAGCTCGCGGCGCACCTCGGCGGGTCGGCCGGTCGGGATGCGCGACAGCGCCTCGCGCTGCGCGGCCACGTCCAGGCTGTTGCTGACCACGTGCACGTGCGCCGGATCGAAGCCCTGGTCGATGGCGATCGTCTTGGCCCACCGCCCGTACAGGAGCAGATCATTGGCGAGACGGTAGAAGGCGTTGCGCACGGCCGAACTCGCCCCTCCCGGGGTCTTCGTCCAGCCATGCGTCCAGAACAGCACGCGCTTGCCGGTCAGTCGCGCCAGCGCCGCCGCCACCCACGTGGAGAGGTATTTCGGACTGCCGAGAAAGACGATCGCGCCCCAGCGCGGCGACAGCGCGAGCCGCACCAGGCCCGACTGCCACATGATCGACTTCCACACCCGATGGCACGCCGCGCGATGGAAGCGCACGCGCGCGCTCAGTTGCGCCGGCTTGATGTCCGAATCGAAGTCGCGGACGTCCCCGATGAAGTGCCATTCGTGCGTGTCGTCGCGCGCGAGCGACTCCACGACGGCACGGCGGTAGTGCGCGAAGAAGTGGTACACCACCGCGACGCGCATGGGGGGTGTGGACATGGCGGTGGATGGTAACGCTGCATGCCCCGCCGAACGGCGCGGTCCATGACCGGGATGCATTCCCGCCGTAGCATGCGCCGACCATGTGCGGCATCCTCGGTTTCCAAGGCGGCTTCGCGGCCTCGTCGCTCCAGCAAGGCCTCGCGTGCATCGCGCACCGCGGGCCCGACGATGGCGGAACCTTCGTGGACGAGCAGGCGCAGGTGGGCCTGGGCCATGCCCGTCTCTCCATCATCGACCTGTCGCCGCTTGGACACCAGCCCATGGCCTCCGACGACGGCAAGGTGCAGCTGGTCTTCAACGGCGAGATCTACAACTACCGCGAACTGCGCGCCGAGCTCGAATCAAAGGGCCATCGCTTCCGCGGGCACAGCGACACTGAAGTGCTCCTGCACATGTATCTCGAGCACGGCACCAGCATGCTGCCGCGCCTCAACGGCATCTTCGGCTTCGCGCTGTGGGATGCGCGGTCGCGCGTCACGCTGGTGGTGCGTGATGCGCTGGGCGTGAAGCCCGTGTACTACGCGCAGACCGAGCGCGGCGTGGCGTTCGGCAGCGAACTCAAGGGGCTGCTGAAGCTTGCGCCGGAGGCGAAGGAACTCGACGCCGCCGCGTTGCACCGCTACATGAGCTTCCTGTGGTGTCCTGGCGAGGGCACGCCGTTGAAGCGCGTGCGCAAGGTGCTGCCCGGTCAGGCGCTCGAGATCCGCGACGGCCGCGTGGCACGCGCCTGGATCTGGTACGAGCTGCCGGTGTTCCGCGGCGTGCGCCCCGACCTGTCCGAGCAGGCCGCGATCGAGGGCACGGTGGCGCATGTCCGGCAGGCCGTGCAGCGCCAGATGGTGGCCGACGTGCAGGTTGGTTCGTTCCTGTCGGGTGGACTCGACTCGAGCGCCGTGGTGGCATTCGCGCGCGAGCAGAGCCCCGACATCCGCTGCTTCACCATCGAGGCGGTGGGTGGTCAGGAGGAGGGCAACACCGATGACCTGCCCTACGCGCAGCGTGTGGCGAAGCATCTGAACGTGAAGCTGGACGTGGTGCGCATCGACGCCGACCGCATGGCGGGCGATCTGGAGGAGATGGTGTGGCAGCTGGACGAACCGCTGGCCGACCCGGCGCCGCTGAATGTGCTCTACATCAGCAAGCTTGCGCGCGAATGCGGCATCAAGGTGCTGCTGTCCGGCTCGGCAGGCGATGACCTGTTCACCGGCTATCGCCGTCACCGCGCCATCATGGCCGAGCGCGCCTGGTCGTGGCTGCCGGCCTTCGCGCGATCCGGCCTGGAAGCCGCCACCGGCCGTCTGGATCAGCGCCGCGCATGGAGCCGTCGTCTGGCCAAGCTGTTCCGCGGCGCGGGTCTGGACGCGGATGCGCGTCTGGCCAACTACTTCGTGTGGAGTCGTGAGGCCGACCTGATGGGCCTGTACACACCGGCGTTCCGCGCACAACTGGGTGCGGAGCGCGCGGTGCAGCCCATGCTGGATTTCATCCATCCGCTCGATGGCAAGGCGTCGCCACTGCAGCGCATGCTGGCGCTGGAGCAGCGCTTCTTCCTGGCCGACCACAACCTCACCTACACCGACAAGATGTCGATGGCGGTGGGGGTGGAGGCGCGCGTGCCGTTCCTGGACCTGGATCTGGTGGAGTTCGCCGCGCGCATTCCGGATGGACTGAAGCAGCGTGGCAGCGTGGGCAAGTGGGTGCTGAAGCGTGCCATGGAGCCGTACCTGCCCCACGACGTGATCTACCGGCCCAAGACCGGCTTCGGCGCGCCGCTTCGCAAGTGGATGCGATCGGACCTGAAGCCGCTGCTCGATGGCATGCTTTCCGCCGACAGCCTGCGTCGCCGCGGACTGTTCGATCCGCAGGCGGTGCAGCGCCTCATTCAGGCGAACGCATCAGGTGAAGTGGACGGCAGTTACACGCTTCTCTCCCTGCTGTGCATCGAGATCTGGTGCCGCCGGTTCGTGGATCGATAAATCCGCCGTTTCGGTTGGAAGTGAAGCCCGAAAGGGGCCGATAGGATGACCTGCCAACGCGCAGCTCACATCCCCTTCGAGGCCCCATGAAGCAGATCCTGCAATCCCTGAAGACCGGTGCCACCGAGGTGGCGGAAGTGCCCTGCCCGACCGCACGCCGCGGACAGTTGCTGATTCGCACCTCGCGCACCCTGGTGTCCGTGGGCACCGAGCGCATGCTGGTGGAGTTCGGCAAGGCCGGATGGATCGAGAAGGCCCGCCAGCAGCCCGACAAGGTGCGCATGGTGCTGGACAAGATCAAGACAGACGGCCTGATGCCCACGCTGGAGGCCGTGTTCAACAAGCTGGACCAGCCGCTGCCGCTGG
>CAIPQY010000455.1 GCA_903867275.1 uncultured bacterium
CACGCCCTTGCGGATCAGGTCGGTGGCCAACTCGTCGGCGTGCCACTCGCGGCCCATGAACGCCGTGCCCGGGTTGAACACGTTCTGACCGTCGTGCATGTACAGCACCGGGTAGCGCTGCTCGGCCTTCAACGGATGGCTGTAGCCGGGCGGCAGCCACACCACCACATTGCGTGGCAGCAGGCCCTTCTGCTTGGCCGACTGCATGGCGGCGTGCATGCGCACTTCGCCGGTCACGCCGGGCGCCGTGCCGACGGCCTCGCCCGGCAGCGCGGGGGGTGACTTGTCGTTGTGGCTTGCAACCACATCCTGCGCGGCGAATGCGGCAAGCAACAGCGTGGCGAGGGTTCCGAACATGCCCCCACTCTAACCGCACAAACTACGATGCCCGCATGCCACGACGAACCATGAAGGAATTCCGCCAGGAGCGCGCAGCGGGCCAGAAGATGGTGATGGACTGCGACCACCTGGGCATCAAGCGCTTCTTCCGCCTGGACGCCGCCAGCTACGAGGACGGCGCGCTGCCCGGCCGCACCAAGGAACTGCTTGGCCTGGTTGCAAGCGGCGTGCTGCGCTGCGACGACTGCATCGACTACCACCTGGAGCAGGCGGTGAAGGCCGGTTGGTCGAAGGCCGAGATCCATGATGCGCTGAACGTGGCGCTGGTGGTGGGCGGCAGCATCGTGATCCCGCACCTGCGCCGCGCCTTCGCAAGCCTTGAGGAACTGCTCGCCGAACGCGACGCAGGTACCCTTCCCGCCTGAACCGCGCGATTTGTGCGATCCGATGCGCGCCTGAGCCGAAAGCACACACCCATGCCACGACCTCTGCAGACCGTCTCGATCCTTGCCGCACTCGCCGCCATGGGCGCACTGGCATGGCTCTCGGCCCCCGGCAACAGCACAACGCCATCCAACATGAAGTCCGTGGCACTGTCGAAGCCGGCGGCGCCACCAGCGCCCGCAGCCGCACCCATCACCGCGACGAGCACCGACAAGGCACCACCCAAGCCGATCGCCAGCGATGTGGGCGCGGACGCGCAGATCGCCGCAACGCTGAGCGCTGAACTGAAGGGCGCCAACCTGCCAGCCATGGCGGCCATCGTGGTGAAGGATGGTCGCGTGGTGGGCAGCGCCGCCGTGGGCGTGCGCAAGATGAAGGACGCCACCGCCGTCACCGTGTCGGACCCCTTCCATCTGGCCAACAACACCAAGGCGTTCACCGGCGTGCTGATCGGTCGACTGGTGGACGAAGGCAAGCTTCGCTGGGACACGACGATCGCCGAAGCGCTGGGTCGCGAGATTCCAGGCATTCATCCAGACTTCGCGGGCGTGACGGTGGACCAGCTGCTGCACCACCGCTCGGGCTTGCTGGCACGCGGCCCAACCGAAGTGTGGGGCGCCGCGCAGCGAGCCAAGGGACCGGCTTCGCAGCAGCGCAGCTCGTATGTGGAAGCCATGCTGTCGGCGGCACCCGCCAAGCAGGCAGGCCAGTACCAGTACAGCAACGCGGGCTACGCCGTGCTGGGCATGATCGCGGAAGTGGCTGGCGGCAAGCCCTACGAGCAGTTGCTGCGGGAGCAGGTGCTTGCGCCGCTGGGCATCACCACCGCGGGCTTTGGCCCCGCGGGTGACGCGAACACCGTGGATGCGCCGTGGCCCCACCTGGATGGCTCGCCCTCGTTCACCGACAACCCCGAGGCCATCAACTCGTCCGCGCGCCTGCACATGAGCATGGCCGACTGGGCCAAGTTCGCCATCTTTGAACTGGGTCACCAGCCCACGCCGCCACTGCTGAAGCCCGACACCTTCGCGCACCTTCAGGCGCTGCAGGGTGAGGTGAAGGACACCGAGATGGGCTACGCATGCGGGTGGTTCCGACCCAAGCGCGACTGGGCCGGCGGCCGCGCGCTGCACCATGTGGGCAGCAACGTGGTCAC
>CAIPQY010000456.1 GCA_903867275.1 uncultured bacterium
GGCGACGGCCTTTCCGATCTGTGCCAGATCGCGTCGGGTGCCTTGCCCGACTGCAATCAGAACGGTGTGCCGGACGCCTGCGACATCGCCGCGGGCACCGTGACCGACATTGACCGCAACGGCTTGCCCGACACCTGCCAGCCCGACTGCAATGCCAACGGACTGCCCGATGCGTACGAGCTGTCTCGCGGCCTTGCCGCCGACTGCAACGGCAACGGCAAGCCCGACAGCTGCGACATCGCCAGTGGCTTCAGCACCGACTTCGACCAGAACGGTGTGCCGGACAGCTGCCAGCCAGACTGCAATGCCAACGGCAAGCCTGACGCATGGGAGGTGGCCACCGGTCTGGTGCCCGATTGCAACGCCAACGGTCAGCCTGACAGCTGCGACATTGCAGCGGGGGCTGCCGACGTGGATGGCAACGGCGTGCCTGACAGTTGCCAGGGTGACTGCAATGCCAACGGCAAGCCCGATGCCTGGGAGATTGCCACCGGTCAGGCGGTCGATTGCAACCACAACGGCCTGCCCGACTCGTGCGACCTGAACAGTGGTGCCGCCGGTGACTGCAACGGCAACGGCATCCCCGACAGTTGCGATATCGCGGCTGGTGAGCTGGACGACGATGCCGACGGCCGCATCGATGCCTGTGAACTGGCCTACGGCGATCTGGACCTTGATGGCGAGGTCACGGCTGGCGACATCGCCTTCGTGCTGCTGATCTTCGGTGACGTGAATCCCGCCTTCGGTGATCTTGACGGCGACGGCGTCATCACCAGCGGCGACATCAGCATCATGCTGCTGAACTTCGGCCCCGTGCCGTTCTGACACGCGGCTTATGACTTGGCACCCAGCCCCCGGCCCCGCGCCGGGGGCTTTTCTTTGCGGGCGACGCGCTCCGACTCACCCCTGCAGTTCGCGCAGCAACCCAGGCACGCGGTTGGTCACCGTCTCCCACACCACATCGATCATCACGCCGTGGTACTGGTGCACCACCACGTCACGCATGCCGGCAACCTGCTTCCACGGAATGCTGGCGTGGCGACCACGCGCAGCGTCGGACAGCCCCTTGGCCGCCTCGCCGATCACGACCAGTTCGTACAGCACGGCTCGCACCGTGCGCTCGTCGGTCTTGAAGGCGTCGTACTGCATGCCCGCGATGAATCCGGCGATGCGGCGACAACTCGCCGCGATGTCCGCCAGCCGATCCGCATCACTACGCGGCATAGCGCGTGTCTCGCAGGATGGCTTCGCGGGCGTCGGGGCGCAGGCCACTCTCGGTGACCACATCCACCGGAAGTCCGAGCAACTCGCTGAGATGGTCGCGGATGGCGATCAGGTCGAGCAGATCCCGATGCGGCGCGAGCGACACCAGCACATCCACATCGGATTGCGGCTGGGCCTGACCACGCGCGCGCGAGCCGAACACGCCGATGCGCGCGGCACCCAAGGCCCGCAGCGCAGGCATGTGCGCTCGGATCTGGCCAAGGATGTGGTCAAGGCTGGACGCGCCGTGGTTCACGCTTTCAGAGTACCTGCCCACCGAACCTCCACGCCACCCCGCTACGATCGCCCCCATGACCGACCCCATCGTGGGCATCGATCTTGGCACCACCCACTCGCTGGTGGCCATCTGCACCGAGGCCGGGCCTCGCGTGCTGGCCGACGCGCAGGGTCGCAGTCTGCTGCCAAGCGTGGTGCGTATGGTGGCCAGCGCCGCGCCCGTGGTGGGCCACGCGGCGCGCGACCACGCGGTCGAGTTTCCGCTTGAGACCATCGCCAGCAGCAAGCGCTTCATGGGGCGCAGCCACGCCGAAAGCCTTGCCATCGCCGAGGGCTTTGGCGGCCAGCTGGTGGAGGGGCCGCGCGGCATCGCCGCCTTCCTGGCCGCGGGCCGCACCGTCACGCCACAGGAAGTGGCGGCGCTGGTGCTGGCGCAACTGAAATCCACCGCCGAAGCCGCGCTGGGCCATCCCGTGCGCCGCGCGGTGATCACCGTGCCCGCCTACTTCGATGATGCGCAGCGACAGGCCACCCGCGACGCCGCGCGTCTGGCGGGCCTGCTGGCCGAGCGCATCGTGAACGAGCCCACGGCCGCTGCGCTGGCCTATGGCCTGAACCGCGCGCGCAAGCCCGAAACTGTGGCCGTGTACGACTTCGGCGGCGGCACCTTCGATGTGTCGATCCTGCGCATCGAGCCCGACGAGGTGCACACCGCCAGCGACCTGTTTCAGGTGCTGGCCACCAACGGCGACACGCGCCTGGGCGGCGACGACATCGACCGCATGGTGATGGAGTGGCTGCTGGCGCAGGCCGCGGCCGCGTTCGGGCCGCTCACGCCTTCGCCAGGCGTGCTGCAGGCGCTGCGCACCTTCGCCGAGCGCGCCAAGATCGCGCTGAGCGATCGCGACGCGGCGCCCATCGAGATCGATCTGGGCAGCGGCCGCACGCTTCGATGCACCCTCACGCGCGCCGCACTGGAAGCCATGGCCGCGCCGCTGATCGAGCGCACGCTGGCCAAGTTCCGCGCCGCGCTGGCCGACGCCGGCAACCCCACGCTGGACCGCGTGGTGATGGTGGGGGGAAGCACGCGCATGCCCGCCGTGCGCGCCGCCGTGGCCACGCTGACGGGCCTTGCGCCCTACACCGCGCTGGACCCCGATCAGGTGGTGGCGCTGGGTGCCGCGGTGCAGGCACACATTCTCATGGGCGGTCGCCGCGACCTGCTGCTTGACGTGATTCCGCTCAGCCTTGGCATGGAAACCCGCGGCGGCGCGGTGGCCAAGCTGATCGTGAAGAACGCCAGCATTCCCACCCGCGCCACCGAAACCTTCACCACCGCGGTGGACAACCAGAC
>CAIPQY010000457.1 GCA_903867275.1 uncultured bacterium
CGCACCATGCAGATGTCGCAGCCAGCCTTCGGCAATCTGGCTGCGGCAACTGTTGCCGGTGCACAGAAAGGCCACGGCAGGCATGCGCGGAAAGGCCGATCCCGCCGCATGCACGGCGGTCACCCCGGCCTCCGGGCGCTTCGGTTCCAGGCCAGATGCCCCAGCACGCCGATCAGCACCAGCACCGGCAGCAGGCTCAGCAGGTTGAAGTGGTTCATCGGTGGGCATGCTGATCGGTGTGGCTCCGCGCATGGGTTGATTTCGGCAAGTTGCGCATGCAGATACGGTTAGCATTGCACGGCCGTGCCCATCGTGCCACTCCCCATCTTCGAGCAGGATGCCGACCCGGCGCGGCGTGGCGGCGCGCTGACCGACGAGCAGGCCTACGAGCGTCTGAAGCCACCCACAACCATCGTGGTGCGCTATGGCGCGCGACGCATGGTTGGCGAGTTTCCGTATCAGGGCAAGGCCAAGCCGGGCTGCGGCAGCAAGCTGGTGGTGCGCACGCCGCGCGGTGTGGAGCTGGGCGAGATGCTCACCACCACCTGCGGCAACGGCGGTTGTGGCAAGAGCGTGTCGCGCAGCGAGGTGCGCAAGTACATCGAGCACTCGGGCGGCAAGGACTATCCGTTCACCGATGCGGGTGAGGTGCTGCGCGTGGCCGAGCCCGCCGACCTGGAGACCTGGAGCCGCGTGCAGGCCAGCACGCGTGCGCGGCGCGATCGTGCGCGCGAGGTGTCGGCCACCTTCCAGCTGCCCATCAAGCTGGTGGAGCTGGAGGCGATCCTTGGCGGCGAGGTACTGACGCTGCACTGGATGGCGCTGGACGAGTCGAAGCCCGACGTGACGGCGCTGATCGAGGCGCTTTCGAAGGCGTTCGAGACGCCCGTGGTCAGCCAGCAGATCGGCGCACGCGACGAGGCGCGCCTGGTGGCCGACTACGAGAAGTGCGGTCAGCACTGCTGCTGCAAGAACTTCCTGAAGGTGCTCAAGCCCGTCAGCATGAAGAGCGCCAAGACGCAGAAGGCCACCATGGATCCGCTGAAGATCAGCGGCCGCTGCGGTCGCCTGATGTGCTGCCTGCGCTACGAGGACGAGACCTATGCGGAGCTCGCCAAGAAATTGCCGAAGAAGGGCACGCGCGTGAACACCGAGGACGGCCCCGGCACCGTGATCGACGGCAAGATCCTGGTGCAGTTGGCGCTGGTGCGACTGGACGAGGGCAACCGCGAGATCGCGGTGCCCGTGGAGGAGCTGCTGCCATGAGCGAGGCCGTGAAGAATCCCAACGAAGGCGACTGGATCGACACCGTGCAGGGTCTGCTGGTGGCGTTCGTGGTGGCGATGGTGTTCCGCGGCTTCGTGCTGGAAGGCTTCGTCATTCCAACTGGATCGATGGCACCCACGCTGAAGGGCCAGCATGTGCGCATGCGCGGCGAGAACACGGGCTACGCCTACGACGCCGATGCGGGTCCGCTGTTCGAGAGCGGCGCGGCACCCACATCGCGTGCGCCGCTGTTCGACCCGATGCTCACGCGACAGTTCCCGACCGGCGATGCCGAGGTGGGCCAGCTGCGCGCGCAGAGCGTGGGCGGTGACCGCGTGCTCACGCTGAAGTACATCCCGTATCTGTTCCCGCCGCGTCGCTGGGATGTGCCGGTGTTCAAGAACCCGCCCGATCCCGTGGGCGATTCGCAGAACTACATCAAGCGGTTGGTGGGCCTGTCGAACGAGTCGCTGGTGCTGGCCGATGGCGACGTGTTCACCGGCGCGTTCGATGCCAAGCCCGATGCGCTTCGCGTGCAGCGCAAGCCCGAGATGGTGCAGCGCGCGGTGTGGCAGCCGGTGTGGCGCAGCGACTTCGAACCCGCCGACCTGAAGCGCATGGAGCAGGCGATGAAGCGTGCATGGCCGGGCCCTGCGCTGAAGCCCGCGGCGGACCGCTCGAAGTGGACATGGGGTGACCGGCGCGACTGGTCCTTCGATCAGGCCACCGCCACGCGACTGGAGTTCGACAGCAAGGCCTGGCAGTTGAGCGACTGGAACGCCTACAACGCGTGGCGTCGCACGCCGGAGTTTCCGATCAGCGACGTGCGCATGACGGGCACCTTCGAGCCGAAGGATACGAGGCGCTTCGAGGTGCGCATGGAGCTGGTCACGCGCGGCGTGCAGATCATGGCTGGCGTGCGTCATGGCGAGGTGTTTGCAAGCGTGGTGCCGGTGGGCGAAGGCAAGGCCGCACCGCTCGCGGTGGCCAGCGCCATGCTCGATGGCATGCCGACCACACTGTCGCTCGATGTGTGGCATGTGGATCAGGCGGTGTGGCTGTTCGTGAACGGCGCGCGGGTGATCAACATGCCCTACGAACTTGCCGCCGGCGGCAACTCTCCAGCACAGCGGCTGGAGGCGGCGGGTGTGGACATGGCGCGCTACGAGCAGGACCCGGTTGCCAACAAGCCCAAGCCCGCCGAGTCGCTGGCGTGGGTGTTCGATGGTTCGGCGTTCACCGCGCGCAACCTGCGCATCGATCGCGACCTGTACTACCAGCCCGGCATGCTGCTGCCCGGCAACCAGGTGGTGAGCAACGGCCCCATCGTGGTGGGTCGCGCCTTCGCGTGTGATCCGCAGAATCCAGCGCGCATCGCCGAAGACCAGTTCCTGCTGCTTGGCGACAACAGTCCTGCGAGTCGCGATGGCCGGTTCTGGGGACGCCCGCACCCGATCCTGAAGGACGAGATCGGATTCGACGCGCCCTTCGTGGTGCCCGGCGAACTGCTGGTGGGCAAGGCGTGGTGCGTGTACTTCCCGGCCACCTATCCGCTGGGTGCGGGACTGAACATGAAGGACCCCGGCGCGCGGGCGCCGGCGATCGTGCCCAACTTCGGATCGCTGCGCTTCATCCGCTGAAGCATCGGCATCGCGTACGATCACGCGATGCTGAACCGAACCGCCTGCGTCGTCGTGCTTGCCGCCTCCAGCCTGCTCACCGCCTGCGGTGCCGACACCGTGGCTCGCACCGGCTTCATTCCAAAGAGCGTGCCCATGTCGAAGGTGGACGGTGACACCTCGTCGTACAAGGCCAAGGGTTTCGAGCTGTCGCAGTTCGGCAAGGTGGTGGTGGAGCCGATCCAGGGTCCGCCGACCGACGAGGGCAAGATCGATCCCAAGGACATGGAGAACCTGCGCGCGCGCTTCCAGACCAGCCTGCAGAAGTCTCTGGAGGCGACCGGCGGCAAGGGTGACCGCACGCTGGTGGTGCGCGCAAGCATCACCGCGTTGAAGCCGAACAAGCCGCTGCTGAACGCCGCGCCGCAGACGCAGATCCTGAAGCGCGGCTACGGCTACGCGGCGTGCGAGATCTACGCCACCGACGGCAAGGATGGCCAGACGATGGCCGCGTGGATGAACACGCAGGACACGCAGCGCTTCGGCACCGAGAAGCTTTCGGAACTGGGCACCGCGCAGAAGGCGTGCGAGGAGTGGGGTCCGGCGTTCCGCGCATTCATCACCGAGACGAAGAGCAAGTGATGCGTTGACTCAGCGACCCGCGGGTCGAAGGGCGGCATCCAGCGCACTGAGCACGGCCTGCGCCTCCTGCGCGTCGACCGCGGTGTCGCGCAACGGCTCCACGGGCAACGATGCGAGTGTGGGTCGCTTGGTGTCGGCGTCAGCGGCGCCGGTTTCCTGCAACGCCTTCATGCGCTCGGCGATCGCGGCGTGCGCGGCCTTCGCCTTCTCCAGTCGCTCGGGCGGGAACAGGTCGGCCATGTCCTCCATGGCGCCGGCGTTCGGGATTGCGGACTGCACCTCGTCCGACAGTTCCACGCGTGCGGCCAGGATCCACTCCGGCGTGCGACGCGCGATGTCCTTCTGGCGCTTGGCCTGATCGTCGGGCTCGAGCGGCGCGAGTGCGTCAAGCAGCCATGCGCGTTCAGCGGCAAGCGCGGCTCGGAATCCGAATGCGTCCTTGCGTTCGATGCGGTTCACGGCGGCTTCCAGTGCGATGCGACGCTCAGGCGTGAGGTCGGGGCGTTGCGCGATGGCGGCCACCGCTGGCACCAGATCGCGCGCCGCCATCATGCTGGTCACGCTGCTTGCCTGCGATGGATCGCTGGCCAGCGCCGCCACCGCCGCGAACGCCAGATCCAGATGCGCGATCGCCTGCTCGGTGTCGAGCAGTTGCGTGCGCGCGGCGGCCAGTCGCGCGGCGCCGCGCATGCCACCCAGCGTTGAAAGCGGGGGCCGCGCGCGTGATCCACGCACCTTCATGAAGTCCAGGTTGCGTCGCTCGCTCGACGCGGCCACGCGCATGAGCGGAAAGATGGTCTGGTCGCAGCCCTTCAGGCACGCGATGGCGGTCGGCGTGAAGTCACCGGCATGTTCCACGCCCTGCGCGCGCAGGATCTCCACCGCGGTCTGCGAATCGTCCGGCAGCGCGCACACCTGCGCGGCCACGCGTGACCACAGCACGGCGGGATCGGTGTACTTCGCCTGTGCAGCGGGATCCTCACTGATCTCCTTGAGCGTGCGCTCCAGGTCGGCCAGTTCGGCGGTGAACTTGGCACGGTTGTCCATCACGCGGTCAAGCGCGGGCATGAGCTGCGCGAACATGTTGGCTGGCGGCGGAAGGTTCTCGACCGACGCCATGGCCTTGGCGATCATCGCCTTCGCCTTGGCCGGATCCTTCTCGCGCATGGCCGCGCCCATCTGTTCGTAGGCGCCCTTCACCTGTGGCAGGTTGGCAAGCAGGTCCGCGGCCTTCATGCGGCGCGCGGATTCGGCCAGTTTGGGGTCGCCCAGCATGCCGAACAACTCGGC
>CAIPQY010000458.1 GCA_903867275.1 uncultured bacterium
GGCCATCGAGAACCGCATGGAGATGCTGGAGCTGGAGCTGCAGCTGTCCATCGACGCGACCAACGTGGATCTGCAGCGCAACGCCGCGCTGCCGCTGTTCACGGTGAACTATCAGTATCAGAACTTCGGCTACGGAACGAACATGGGCAATGCGTGGCAGTCGCTGGGTGACGCGGACCAGTACACCGCCAGCGCGAACGCCACCATCCAGCTCGGCAACGAGGCCGCGAAGAACCGCATCCAGAGCGCGATCCTGACGCGACTGCAGCGACTCGCCACCAAGGATCTGCGCCGGCAGAGCATCCGCCAGGAGGTGTTCAACGCCATGGACAACCTGGAGAACGCCTGGCAGCGCATCCTGGCGTCGCGCCTGGAGACGGCGCTGGCGGGCCGCACCTATGAGGCCGAGAAGCGGCAGTTCGATGTCGGACTTCGCACCAGCACCGACGTGCTGGACGCCGCGAGCCGGCTGGGCGACGCGCAGAGCCGCGAAGTGACCGCGCTGGCCAGCTGGCAGATCGCGCTGGTGGATCTGGCGTTCGCCACGGGCACGCAGCTTGGTCAGGCGCGCATCGACTGGAGCGACATCCTGACCGTGCCCAATGCGGCGCCCGCCACCGACGGCTGGGGCGGCTGGGGCTTCAACAACGGCAGCGAAGTTGGCAACTATCCGGTGTCGAGCAGTGGCGAGCCGCTGAAGCCGGAGGATCTGAAGGGTCTGGAGATGCCCGTGACTGGTCCGGCGGCGCAGCCGTCGCAGGGTCTTGGCGTGAAGCCTGAACTTCCGGAGGCGGCACCCGCTCCCGCAGCACCCGTTGCACCGTCGGCGCCGGCATCGTCAGAACCCGCCGCAGCGCCCTCGACACCCGCCGCACCGCCTACTTCGGGCTGAACTTCCAGTCGAAGCTCGTGGCCTGATCCGCCCAGCGCCGCATGTCGCGCAGCTCGTCGAAGGGCAGCAGTTCCACGCCGCCGTTCACCGTGGCCACGGCGCTCTGGCCGTTCCAGCGTGCGCTCACATTGCCGCTGCTGCTGGCCAGCGTGTCGTCGTACCTGGTGGCCCACTGCGGCCCAAGCCACTGCGGGCTTTCGAGTCGGAAGTAGCCCTCGCGCACCGTGCCGGTGGCGCAGGCGTTCTGGTTGGTGCGGCTGCTGGCGAACACGGTGATGCGTTCGGAGTGCTTGATGCCGGTCAGGCGCGATGCGTAGAAGTTGTAGAACGGATTCGGCTTGCCGCCGATGTCCGAGCCCATGAAGCCGTAGCGCTCCTGATCGCCGCCCACCCACATGGTGTTCATGCCGAAGGCCGGGTACAGGCTGCCGAAGTACAGCTTCTTCATCAGGTCGCCCTGACTGCATTCATCCACCTGCGACATCTCGCTGTTCACCGCAAGATGGCGCGCGTCGTGGTCCAGGTACTTCGACAGTCGGTAGGGCCATCGCGCCACCACGGCGCGCTGATTGCCGTACACGTCGGCGGGAATCGGCTCACCATCCTCGTAGAAGGCGGGCAATGGACTGAGTGGCGCCATGCCGTAGAAGCCCGGCAGCAGCCAACCCTTCTGGTCGGTGGCGTACAGGTTCCACCCGGTGATCACGCCGCGCAGGGCGGCCAGATCGCGGATGGCGCCGGCCCTGTTGCGCACCTTGCCAAGCGCGGGGACGGCCAATGCCACCAGAAGCCCGATGATCGCGATCACCACCAGCAACTCCACCAGCGTGAAGGCCTTTCGGGGGCGAAAATCGTGACTCGGTGGTGGAATCAGCAAGGGGAGGAGTATAGGTTTGTTGTCCTGACATCATGCGAAATGCGCCCTCCATCCTGCTTGTCGTCGCGCTGGCCGTGCCCGCATTCGCCGAACAGTTCGATGTGCTGTTCGACCAGCCGCAGCTGGATCGCTGGATGTATCCGTTCAACAGTTCGGCGGGCGCCCGTGCCACCATGAGCGTGTTCGGCAGCGATCGCGAGGTGCCCACGCAGTTCGATGCGCGCGACGGGCAGATCCTGCTCGCCTTCGACACCGATCTGGTGATTCCATCGGGTGGCACGGCGGCTGGATATCGCGTGACCGGCGCGGAAGTCACGTTGCAGGTGCAGAACAACCTGGTGTTCCGTTACGACCCCACGCCCGATGCGTGGACCACCTTCCTGCCCGCC